>NZ_JBQJIK010000076.1:0-41829 GCF_052078665.1 Inquilinus sp. CA228
TCAGGCCCTCGGCCTCGCCTCCGTCGCCGACCCGCTCACCGCTTAATCCCCCGAACCGCCGGATACGGACCCGTATGTCCGGTGGTGTGGGAGGGGGGAGCCGCGAGGCTTCCCCCTATCCCGATAGATCCGGATTGCTTTGCCTCTCCCGCCCGGCGGGAGAGGTCGGAGGCGCTTGCGCCTCCGGGCTGCTGTCCTGCTCCGGCACCTTCTTCACGGGATGATTTCGAAGCGGATTTTTGATCCATCCGGAAGATCGCGGATTTGACGGGCTAGGTCCGCGCGCCACGTCATTCCCTTTGTCGACTCCAGGGCCGCAAGATTGTCGATCGAGAACGCGCCGCCACACACGAACGGCATCAGTGGTACGAGCCGATGTTTCGCCGGGAGGGGGCCATGCTTCTTCTGCCAGTCATGGGCCAGAGGATAGCCTGTCATGAAGTTGAATTTTTCGAGAATCAGCCCGGCCCATTCCTCGATTGTTGTACAGATGCGCTCAAATTCTTCCGTTTCCGGGTCAAATATTGTGATTATCCCATCCATGAAACAGAATTGTTCGCCGAATATGTCTTCTGCAAAGCAGAGGCAGTTCTGGGGGAACAGCCCGTAATCTTTCTTCCACAAACCGGGATCGTTCCACGCTGAAAGGTCATATGCCAGCTCAGATGCTGTGGCCGGAAATACACAAAGCGCTGATTCAAAAGCAAAAAATCCATTCTTCGAGGCAAGTGCAAACGCAAGGTCCGATCCGGCTTCGGGAAGGTGCAGCCTTGCTTCTGCCGAACCGATGGTTTCCGCCAGCGACTCGCCTGATATGGACAGCAGTTTTCGCAGAAGTGGTCCCATGGCCCTCTCCGCAATCAATCGCAACCGGCCGTTCGGATCATCATCCCTCGTCCCATTGGCGCAGAACGGCGATGCCGTCGCTCTCGCCGGGCCAGAGATGGACGACATAGCGGTCCTCGCCGTCGACGCCGTCCTCATTGATCGTGCCGAGGCCGGTGAACACGACCATTGCCCGGAGATCACCTTTCGGAACCGATCGGCGCGCGGCATCAGGCAGATAGTCGGTGCATCCGGCGATGACGATCTCGCCGGACGTGTGCAGATCGCCAACGACGATATGATCCGCAATCTCCGCCGCGATCTGCGGCTGCTCGTGGTGAAGTTCTATTCGCACGGGCACGGTCATGTTCCGGGCCGTTGAGACCACCAGTACTCCCACCGCACACAGGATGCGGCGGCGCAAGGCCTCGTCCGTCCAGTCCGTCGGCAGTTCCGCACCACCGGCGGCATCCGACAGATAGAACTGGTGATAGTCGGCGAAAAGCTCGCCATCGAAGAGAACTGCCAACCCACCCTCCCCCGCGGCTTTGGCGCATCGACCCCGGCCAGGATAAGCACAGCTGCCTCTGCGGGCGCTATCCTAGAGCCCGAGACCGTCAAAGCCGCTCCGCCGCCCCGACCACCTTGGCCAGGAAGGCGTCGCGGTCGGCGTCGGTGGCGCGGTTCATGCCGTAGAGGGCGAGGTAGCGCACCGGCGCCCAGGGGCGGATCAGGCCGCGCAGCCAGCGCCGCACCAGCTTGCGCGGCGGGTCGCCCATCAGCAGCGAGGCCCAGCGCGTGCCGCCATAGGAGACGACCGCGGTCAGGGAGCGGATGTGCTGCAGGTTCGGGGTGGCCCGGCCGTCGCGCATGACGAAGGACACGCCGGGCAGCATCACCCGGTCGAACCAGCCCTTCAGGATGGCCGGGAAGCCGAAATTCCACACCGGCGCCATGATCACCAGCGCCTCGGCCCGCAGCAGGCGGTCGACATGGGCCTCGACCGGCCGACGGTTGACCGACAGGTCGTGGTAGTGCAGCCGCTCCTCCCGCGTCAGGATCGGGTCGAAGCCCTCGGCATAGAGGTCGCAGTCGTCGACCTCGTGCCCGGCCCGGCGCAGCGCGTCGACCATCGCCCGGTGCAGCGCGGCATGGAAGCTGGTCTCGACCGGATGCGCGAACAGCACCAGGACGCGCACGATCACCCCGTCGCCTGCAGCCCCGGGAACAGGTAGATGCGGCCGGAGTTCAGGTCGTAGCCGGGGTCGTCCCAGCCGATCATCTTGCCGGGGTTCAGCAGGCCGCGCGGGTCGGTCTCGCGCTTGAATTCCAGCTGCACCGCGTCGGTGCGCTTCATCCCGCCCTCCTCCAGCGTGTAGCGGTGCGGGTTGAAGATCAGGCAGCCATGGTCCTCATGGATGCGGATGATCTCGTCCAGCCGCTTCTCGCTGGTGAAGCGCACGATCGGCAGGCCGGAGCAGGTGACGTTGCCGTCGAAGCGGATCACCTCGAGATGGCCGGGCACCTCGTCGCCGAAGATCTTCGTCATCTCCTCGACCAGCCGCAGATGGTCGGGGAAGGGGTACAGCACCTGCAGATAGGTGATGGTCGGGTCGATCTTGATCGCCCGCAGCGTGGTGTGGTTCCAGGTCAGCTCGTACAGCGGCGGCAGGCCCTTCTTCTCCTCGTCGGTCGCGGTGTCGGCGCGGAACAGCACCTCGCCCTTCGACCGCTTCATGAAGGCCTCGAAGCCGCCCATGGCGAAGTCGGCCACCATCAGCAGCACCACCGACTGGTCGGGGCGGACGAACTTGCGGTGCTTGAGGAAATACTCATGCGGCACCGGCGCGGCGACCGGCGCGATCTCCTTGACCAGCAGGCCGTCGGCCCGGCCGATCTCCTCGCCGAAGCGGACCGCGTCCATCCAGTCGTCGAAGCCGACGACGACGTCGACCCAGTCCGGCGCCGCGGTCAGCGGGATCTCGACCTCGGTGATGATGCCGTTGGTGCCGTAGGCGTGCAGCGCCTTCAGCAGGTCCTCGCCGGTCAGGTCGAGGATGCGCGGCTCCGCCTCCATCGTCACCAGCCGTACCCGCATGACGTTGCCGAGGTTGCGCAGGCCCCCCCAGCGGATCGAGCCGACGCCGCCGGAGCCGCCGGCCAGGAAGCCGCCGATCGTCGCCATCCGGTAGGTGGACGGGAACAGCCGCATCTCCTGCCCGACCTTGGCCCGGGTCTGCGCGTCCATCTGGGCCAGCACGGCGCCGGCCTCGGCCGCCACCGCGCCGGGGCGGATCGCCGTCACCCGGTTCATCCGGGCCAGGTTCAAGACCATGCCGCCGGACAGCGGCATGGCCTGGCCGTAATTGCCGGTGCCGGCGCCGCGCGGCGTCACCGGCACGCCATGGGCATAGGCCGCCTTCAGCGCCTGCACCACCTCGGCCTCCGAGGTCGGCGACACGACGAGGTCGCCGGTGACATGTTCCAGCTGCCGCTTCAGCACCGGCGAGTACCAGAAGAAATCCTGGCTCTTCTGCTTCACCAGCACCGGGTCGTCGGTGACCCGCAGCCCCTCCAGGTCGCGCTTCAGCGCGGCGAGATCGGTCATGCGTTCTCTCCTTGGACGGGCGCCAGCAGCGCGTCCAGCTCGCGATAATCCGGCAGGGTGGTGTCGACGGCGCGGCCGTTCCGAACCACGATCCGGTCGGCCTGGGGGCGGGACAAGAGCTCGGTCCAGCTGCGGGCGCGCAGCAGCACCAGGTCGGCGCCGCCGCCCACGGCCAGGCGGCCGAGTTCCGGCCGGCCCAGCACCTCGGCCGGGGTGGCCGTGACCGCCCGCGGCCAGTCGCCGACCGGGTGGTCGAGATGCAGGATCCGCGTCGCCTGGGCGTAGACTTCCAGCGCGTCGAGATCGCCATAGGCGTAGAACGGGTCGCGGGTGTTGTCGGAGGACACCATCACCGGGATGCCGCGGGCCTTCATCTCGTGCAGCAGCGTCACCCCGCGCCAGCGCGGCGTGGCCCCGGCCTGCCGGTCCTGCAGGTACATGTTGCACATCGGCAGCGACACCACGGCCAGGCCGGCCTCGGCCACCAGGTCCAGCGTGCGGTCGATGACGTCCTCCGGCTGCCGGGCCAGGGAGCAGCAATGGCCGACCAGCACCCGGCCGCGGAAGCGGTGGCGGATGGCGGCCTCGGCGATCAGCGCCAGCGTCCGCACTTCCGGGTCGCCGGTCTCGTCGGCGTGGAAGTCGAGGTTGAGGCCGTGCTCGATGGCGTGGCCGAACAGCCGGTCGATCCCGGCCTCCAGCCCCGCCACCGGATAGGTGACGGCGCCGAGGATGCCGCCATGGGCGCGCACGGTGCGGCCGAGATCGGTGAAATACGCATCGTCCAGCAGCCAGTCGATGGCGACCAGGGCCGACCCCTGCAGCTCGATTCGCCCGGCCCATTCCGCGCGCATCGCGGCGAAGACCGGCCAGGAGATGGGGTATTGCTGCGGGTCGCTGTCGATATGGGTGCGGATCAGGCGGGTGCCGTGGGCGAAGGCACAGCGCAGGCTGAACTCCATCCGCGCCTGCACATCCGCCGCCGACCAGCTGGCCGCCTTGTCCGCGCGCACGGTGGACAGCGCCCCGTCGAAGCTGCCATCCGGATTCGGCGACCGCGGCCAGATATGGCCCTTGTCGAGATGGGTGTGCGCCTCGACGAAGGTCGGCCAGGCCATGCCGCGGTCGAGGTCCAGCGCCGGCAGGCCGTCCGGATCGGGGCTGCCGGCCGGGCGGATCGCGGCCAGGGTGCCGCCGTCGATGGTCAGGTCGGCCAGGGCCAGCCCGTCGCGGTCCGGCCGCAGATCCGCGCCCTCGGTCAGGCAGGCCGGCACGGTGGCGTTGGTCAGGCGATAGCGCCGGGCGTCCGGCAGCGTGGCGAAACCCATCTCAATTCTCCCGCCGGATGGCGCTTTCGTGCCAGCGCCGCAGCAGCAGATGCGACACCAGGCTGGTCAGGGCGAAGATGGCGAGGCCGGTCAGGGTGATCAGGATCAGCGCCGCGAACAGCCGCGGCACGTTCAGCCGCCGCCCGGCCTCGAGGATGCGGAAGGCCAGACCTGATTTCGCCCCGGCCGAGCCGGCCGCGAACTCCGCCACCACCGACCCGATCAGCGCCAGCCCGCCGCCGATGCGCAGGCCGGTGGCGAAATAGGGCAGGGACGCCGGGATGCGCAGATGCAGCAGCGACTGCCAGCGCGACGCGCCGTACAGCTCGAACAGGTTCAGCAGGTTATGGTCGGTGCTCTTCAGCCCCTGGGTCATGTTCGACAGGATCGGGAAGAAGGCGACGATGAAGGCGCAGATCAGCAGCACCGATTCGGTCGACGGCGCGTAGATGATGATCAGGGGCGCGATCGCCACGATCGGGGTCACCTGCAGCACCACGGCATAGGGGTAGAAGGCCAGCTCCAGCCAGCGCGACTGGATGAAGAGGATGGCCAGCGCCACGCCGCCGACCAGCGCCGCGGCCAAGGCGGAGAAGGTGATGGTCAGCGTCACCGCCAGGGCCGAGGACAGGATCGGCCAGTCGCCGACCATGGTGGCCGCCACCTCGGTCGGGGCCGGCAGGATGTAGCGCGGCACCTGATAGGCCACGACATACCACTGCCACAGCGCGACGAAGGCGCCGAAGGCGATCACCGGCACCGCGATCCGCGCCGCCAGCGCCCGGATGTGGCCGGGCTCGGCCCGCCGGGCCTCGGCGATCGCGGCCTCGTCCTCGCCGGTCTGGATCCCGATCTGGGTCATCGCTGCTCCGCCGCCACCATGATCGCCCGCATCAGCGCGTCCGACACGGTGCGGCAGCGCTCATTGTAGGGCGTGGACATCCGGTACTCGTTGCCGCGCGGGTAGGGGGCGTCGACCGCCACCTCCTCGATCACTCGGCCGGGCCGCGCCGCCATCACCATGATCCGGGACGACAGGTAGACGGATTCGAACACCGAATGGGTGACGAAGACGATGGTCCAATTCTGGCCCTGCCACAGCCGCAGCAGGTCGTCGTTCAGCTTGATCCGGGTGATCTCGTCCAGCGCCGCGAAGGGCTCGTCCAGCAGCAGCAGCTTCGGCCGGGTGACCAGAGCGCGGGCGATCGACACCCGCATCTTCATGCCGCCGGACAGCTCGCGCGGATAGGCGTCGGCGAAGCGGTCGAGCCCGACCATCGCCAGCGCCTCCATCACCCGGTCGCGCGCCGCCGCCCGCGACAGGCCCTTCAGCCGCAGCGGCAGCCAGACATTCTTGAACACCGTGGCCCAGGGCATCAGCGTCGGCTCCTGGAACACGAAACCGACCTCGCCCTCCGGCGCGCCCCCGCCGCCGCCCGGCCAGCGGATGGTGCCGGCCGAGGGGGCGCCGAGCCCGGCGATCAGCCGCAGCGCCGTCGACTTGCCGCAGCCGGACGGGCCGAGCAGGCTGACGAACTCCCCCTCCCGGATGTCGAGCGACATGGCGGACAGGGCCAGGGTGCCACTGGCGAAGCGCTTCGAAACGCCGTCCAGCGACACCAGAACCCCGGCGTCGGCGCCGTGCCCGGGCGTGGTCAAGGCGACCGCATCCACCTCAGCCGCCGGCCAGCTTCTTGTAGACGTCGAGGCCGACACCCTTGCACACGAAGCGGTTGGTGAAGGCCTTGCTCACATCCAGCCCGGCGTCCAGCACCCCGGCCTTGACCATGCTGTCGTAGAAGCGCTTGTAGCGATCGGCGCTCTGGCAGCCGATGCCCTGGGTCTCGGCCTCGCCGGCGACGATGATGTGCTGGGCCTTGAGCTGCTCCACCCCATAGGCCAGCTGCTCGTCCGTCATCTCCGGATTGTCCTTCTTGATCAGGGCGTTGGCCGCGGCGTTGTCGCCGTAGAGATAGCTGTACCAGCCGATGATCGAGGCATCGACGAAGCGCTGCACCAGATCGGGGTTCTGGTCGATCATCGACTGCTGCGCCGCGATGGTGGTGGCGTAGGCCTCGTAGCCGTTGTCGGCGAGCAGGAAGACCTTGGGCTTCCAGCCGGCCTGCTTCTCGATGTCCCGCGGCTCCGAGGTCAGATAGCCCTGCTGGCCGGATTTCGGGTCGGCGATGAAGGGGGCGGGGTTGAAGGTGTAGGGCTTGTACTGCTCGTCCCGGAAGCCGGGATAGGCCGATTTCAGCCAGCGGTAATAGGTGTCGTAGCCCTCGCCGGACAGGAACAGCGTGTCCAGCTTCGCCAGGTCGCCGATGGTCTCGATGCCCTGGTCGGGATGGGCCATCAGCACCTGCGGGTCCTTCTGGAAGATGGCGGCGATGTTGATCACCGGCACCCCTTCCTTGACCGAATCGAAGGCGTCCAGCGTGCCGCCCATGAAGAAGTCGATCTGGCCGGCGACGAGGCGGGCCCGGTTGGCCGCCTGCGGCCCGCCCATGGCGATGGTGACGTCGAGGCCGAACTTGGCGTAGGTGCCGTCCGCCACGGCCTGGTAGTAGCCGCCGTGCTCGGCCTGGGCCAGCCAGTTGGTGCCGAAGCTGACCTTGTCGGCCGCGGAGGCCGCGCCGGCTGCCATTCCCGCCGTCAGGCCGAGGGCGAGAGCGAGAACCCGTCCGAAAAGTTGCATGAAGCCGATCCCTATGTCGTTTTTTATGCCGCAGCGCCAAAGACGACAGGATGCAACGGCCGTGCCATCCGCCGCCGGTTGCTGGGAGTGCCGCGGCCGGCCGGCGATCCGCGGGAGATGGTCCCGGTCGAACGCCCGGACGGCGGCGCGCCGCGGCCGACGCCCTTCCCTCCGGTGCCCAACAACTGGGCAGCCTAGTCCAGATTTCTTGCACCCGGCAACCTTGTCACCGGCCGGCTGGGGTCCTACGGTTCCTGGCCTTTTGCGGGAGACGAATCCCCTTGTCGCGCCCCATCATCCCCGCCGGAATCCGGCCGCCCTTCGCCCGCTACAGCCATGCCGTCGAGGTGCCGGCCGGCAGCCGCCTCGTGGTCTGCTCCGGCCAGCTCGGCATCGGCCCGGACGAGGCGGTGCCGGCCACGGTCGAGGGCCAGGCCGAGCTGTGCTTCGAGAACATCCGGGCGATCCTGGCGGCGGCGGGGATGGACCTGTCGCACATCATCCGCATCAACGCCTTCGTCACCGGGCGGGAGCATCTCAAGGGCTACATGGCGGTGCGCGACCGCGTCGTCGCCGACCCGCCCCCGGCCTCGACCCTGATGATCGTCTCCGGCTTCGCGCGGCCGGAGTTCCTGGTCGAGGTCGAGGTGATCGCTGCGGGACCGACCGTTTGAGAGGAATTCTACCCATGCTGCCGAAGCGCCATTGGCACGAGATGACGACGCTCGACTTCCGGGATGGTGGAGCCGAGGGCTGGATCGCGGTGCAGCCGGTCTGCGCCATCGAGCAGCACGGGCCGCATCTGCCGGTCTACACCGACACCTGCATCGCCGAGGGCATGGTGCGGCGGGTGCTGGAGCTGCTGCCGGCCGACCTGCCGGTGGTCTTCCTGCCGACCCAGGCGGTCGGCAAGTCGAACGAGCACATCGCCTCGCCCGGCACCCTGACCCTGTCCTGGGAGACGCTGACGCAATACCTGATCGAGATCGGCGAGAGCGTGCGGCGGGCCGGGGTGCGCAAGCTGATCCTGATCAACTCGCATGGCGGCAACGTGCCGATCCTCGACGTGGTGGCGCGCGAGCTCAGGGTCCGGCACGGCATGCTGGCGGCGCATTCGGCCTGGTCGCGCTTCGGCAACCCGGACGGGCTGTTCTCGGCGGAGGAGGCGGCGTACGGAATCCATGGCGGCGACATGGAGACCTCGGTGATGCTGCATCTGCGCCCCGACCTGGTGAAGATGGACCTGGCCGAGGATTTCCGGTCGACCCAGCTGGAGTTCCTGCGCGAGTTCGCGCATCTGCGGGCCCACGGCGTGTCGCAGTTCGGCTGGATGGCGCAGGACCTGAACCCCGGCGGCGCGGTCGGCAACGCGGCCAATGCGACGGCGGAGAAGGGGCGGCAGGTGGTCGACCACCAGGCGACCGCCTTCGTCGCCCTGTGCCGCGACGTGCACGGCTTCGACCTGGCGCGGCTGTGGGAGCCCGGCGCCTAAGCCGGGGTGAACACTTCGACGGGAACGCGAACGCCGCGCAGGCTCTGCAGGCCGAGGCAGCGGAACAGCTGCGGCGCCGCAAGCGCCTCGACGAAGCGGCGGCTGACCACCATCGGCACGCCCAGCACGCCGCACAGATTCTCCAGCCGGGCGGCCTCGTTCACCGCCGGGCCGATGATCGTGAAGTCCAGCCGCTGGCCCGAGCCGACATTGCCGTACAGCACGTCGCCGACATGCAGCGCCACGTCCAGCGTCAGCACCGGCGCGCCCTCTTCGGCCCGGCGGATATTGATCGCGGCGATCCGTTCCAGCGCCTCGGCCGCGGCGGCCAGCGCCCGGCCGCAGGTCTCGGCCGGGTCGTCCTCGGCGAAGGCGAAGGTGGCCAGCAGACCGTCGCCCATGAATTTCAGCACCTGCCCGCCCCGGGCCTCGACCGGCGTCGCCAGCGCGTCGAGATAATCGTCCAGCATGGTGACCAGCTGGTCCTGCGGCAGGGCGTCGGCCAGGGCGGTGAAGCCACGCAGATCGCCGACCAGGATCGCGGCCGAGATGGTCTCGACCGAGCCGCGGCGGATCTCGCCATGCAGCACCCGCCGGCCGACGTCGCGGCCGAGATAGGTGCCCAGCACGGTGCGGAAGGCCGCCAGGTCGATGCCGATGCGGATGGCGGCCCCGAAGCCGGGGATCAGCTCGCCGATCGCCTTCACCTCCGCCGCGGTGAAGCCGCCCGGCCGGTCGGTCGCCAGGGTGACCGAGGCGCCGGTGCGCAGCGGGTGCAGCGTGCCGTCGAAGGAGAAGGGAAGGATGAAGCAGAGATAGTCGGTGGCGCCGGCGGCGTGGATCTCGGCGAGGATCGGGAAACGCTCCACCCCCTCGCCCCGCTCCAGCCGGTAGCGGGTCAGCCGCACGATGTTATCGGCCTGGGCGGCGGCGGGATCCGTGGCGGCCTCCCGGGCGGCCAGCACCGCCTCGTAGATCGGGCTGGGGCTGGAGATCTTGCCCCAGGAGCCGTGACCATACTCCTCGCTCTCGCGGCCGCCGTCGCGGGTCCAGAGCAGCCCGAACGCCTCCATGTCCGGATGCAGGGTGGTGGCCGAGAGATAGGCCCGCCACAGCGGGATGCCGGCCGCGAGCAGGCCGTCGGCGAAGCCGCAGGCGACGTCCTGAACCACCCCGGCCATCAGCGCCTGGTTGCCCAGCCAGCGCCGCAGCCCGGCCAGGGCGGCGGCGGTCGCGGCGGGCAGGGCGTCGGCCTTATCGGTCACGCGACAGGCCGCGCGCCTCCAGCGCGGCGAGATAGGCGCGCCACAGCTCGTCCTGCCGGGTCGCGAGCTCGTGCAGCCAGGTCCAGGAATAGAGGCCGGTGTCGTGGCCGTCGTCGAACACCAGCCGCACCGCGTAGTGGCCGACCGGCTCGACCGCGGTGATCGCGACGTTGCGCTTGCCGCCGACGATGGTCTTCTGCGACGGGCCGTGGCCCTGCACCTCGGCCGATGGGCTCTCGACCCGCAGCAGCTCGGTCGACAGGGTGACGTGCAGACCGTCGTCGACGCGCAGCTCCAGCACGCGCTCGGCCCGCTTCAGCCGGATCTCGACCGGCCGGGCGGCGCTGCCGGTCAGGGGCGGGCTGCCCTGGTGCCCGGTCATGGCGTCAGCGCCGCGCGTCGGGGTCGAGCGGCCGGGCCTCGTCGATCAGCATGATCGGGATGCCGTCGCGGATCGGATAGGCCAGCCGCGCCTGGTCCGAGATCAGTTCCTGCGCCTTGGCGTCGTAGCGCAGCGGCGACTTGGTCAGCGGGCAGACCAGCATCTCGAGCAGGCGCGGGTCGACCGCCGTGGGGCTGATGGGGGTCGGGCTGCCGGGGGCAGCGGCGCTGGCGGAATCGGGGGTATCGGTCATGGCACGGGGGTCCGGGAACAGGGGCCGTCAGTGGCGCACGCGGCCGGCATGGCCGCCATGGATCGCCATCCGGATGATCGATAGCATGACTCGGGTGCGCTCGCAGAGATCCTTCGCCTCGAGCAGCGCCTGCTTCTCCTGCGGCTCGAACGGGCAGATCATGGCCAGCGAGGTGACCAGCCGCTCATCCGGGGTCTGGCCGATCGCCTCCCAGTCGGCGGACAGGCCGGCGATGCGGAAATAGTCGGTCAGGGCGTGGTTCAGCCCGGCGCGGTCGATCTCCGCCGGGGTCGGCTCGGCCATGTCGGCGGCGAAGCCGGTCCAGCCCGGCCGCACCCGGCGGTAGCCGCGCCGCTCCTCCAGCTCCTGCTCGACCCGGAACCGGCACAGCCCGGTCAGGGTGATCAGGTAGCGGCCGTCATCGGTCTCGTCGAAGCTGGTGATCCGCCCGGCGCAGCCGACGGCGTAGAGCGGCGGCGGGGTCGCGCGCCACTGGCCGGGGCGCGGCTGGATCATGCCGATCATCCGGCCGCCGGCCAGCGCGTCCTCGACCATGGCGAGGTAGCGCGGCTCGAAGATGTTGAGGGGCAGGAGGCCGCGCGGCAGCAGCAGGACCCCGGGCAGGGGGAAGAC
This sequence comes from Inquilinus sp. CA228, assembly GCF_052078665.1. Taxonomy (NCBI): domain Bacteria; kingdom Pseudomonadati; phylum Pseudomonadota; class Alphaproteobacteria; order Rhodospirillales; family Rhodospirillaceae; genus Inquilinus; species Inquilinus sp. CA228. The sequence continues at coordinate 11,485 of NZ_JBQJIK010000076.1, forward strand.
CGGCAGGTCGGTGCCGAGGTCCTGGAAGGCGGGCGCGCGCGGCCCCCTCCTCATGTCCCGAACCGGGTCATGAAAACAGCAGCGAGGACAACCGACGCCGGCCGGACAGGGTCAGGGGGTCGGTCGGGCCCAGCGCCTCGAACAGCTTGACCAGCTGCTTGCGCGCCGCCTGCTCGTTCCACTCGCGGTCGCGGCGGAACAGCTCCAGCAACTCGTCCATCGCCGCCTCCTGCTCGCCGGCGCCATAGAGCGCAGTCGACAGCTCGTAGCGCGCCTCGTGGTCGTTCGCATTGGCCTCCAGCCGCTGGCGCAGCCCGGCCAGGCCGGCGATGGCGACGGCGCTCTGCTCGGCCAACTCCAGCGCGCTCTTGGCCGCGGCGATGTCGGCGTGGCGCGCCATCTCCGGCGTCAGGCTCTCCAGGAACTGCTTGGCCTGCTCGAACTCGCCCAGCGCGATCAGGCAGCGGGCCAGGCCGGCGGCGGCCGCCGCGCTGTCCGGGGCATGCGCCAGGACATGCTGGTAGATGCCGGCCGCCTCCTCGATGTTGCCGCTGTCGAGCACGCTCTTGGCCTCGGCCAGCAGCTCGTCGACATGGTCATGGGAATCGTGTCCGGCCAGCTGCACCAGCTTGTCGACGAAGCTCTTGATCTGGCTCTCCGGCACCGCGCCCATGAAGCCGTCGACCGGGCGGCCCTGGTAGAAGGCGTAGACCGTCGGCACCGACTGGATGCGCAGCTGCGCCGCCAGGGCCTGGTTCTGGTCGATGTCGACCTTGACCAGCCGGACCTTGCCGCCGGCGGCCTGGACCTGCTTCTCCAGCAGCGGCCCCAGCGTCTTGCACGGGCCGCACCAGGTGGCCCAGAAGTCGACGACGATCGGCACCTCCATCGAGGCCTCGATCACGTCGGCGCGGAAGCCGGCGGTGTTGCTGTCCTTGATCACCGGTGCGGCGCCGCCGGAGGCGGCATTGAGAAGGGCGTCCATGGCGTTGTCCCAGGTCTGGTATTGATCTGTGCCGAAGGCCGGCGGCGGCAAGCGGCGGGGTCAGCCGCCGGCAGGCGCGGCCTCCGCCGGTGGTGTGTCGCCTGTCGGCTCCGCCGGGAGGGTGACGGGGTCGAGATCGACGATATGGGGTTCATGGCCGCAGCTGGCAATGAAGCCGAGCAGGCCGGCCGGCTCGATCGCCGTGGTCATGCTGTTGACCAGCGGGTGGAAGTGCAGGGTGCCGTGCCGCATCATGTCGGAATCCAGCACGATGGTCACCTGCCGGGCGTCGTCGTTGATGATGGCGAAGGGCGTGACCGAGCCGGGGGTGACGCCGAGCGCCTCCATCAGCCGGTCCGGCGAGCCGAAGGACAGCCGGCCGGCGCCGAGCAGTTCGCCCAGCGCCTTCAGGTCGACGCGGCGCTCCTCCTCGCACACGACGAGCCAGGCCTGGCCCTTCTTGTTGCGCAGGAACAGGTTCTTGGAGTGCCAGCCGGGTAGCAGGCCACGCAGGTGACGCGATTCCTCGACCGTGAACACGGCCTCGTGCTCATGCGTCGTCACCTCGACGCCGAGCGAGCGCAGCCGCGCGAACAGGTCGGCGGGGGTCGCGCAGGGGCGGGCTGCGGCGGCGGGCGGGGACGAGTCGGGGGCGGTGCTGTCGGGCGCGGTCATGGTCGGTGTTATACGAGGCCGCGGCGGCGCTTCCAAGCCCACCCCCGACGGTCTCCGGCCCCGGCCCGACCGGGGGCGGCGAATTTCCGCATTTAGGTGCTTGCAAATCCCGCGGCATCGGATATAACCCGCCACCTCGACGGCGCTGCGGCGCCGCGACGCCAGAGCGGGCGTAGCTCAGGGGTAGAGCACAACCTTGCCAAGGTTGGGGTCGAGGGTTCGAATCCCTTCGCCCGCTCCAGTTTCTCCCAGGACAATCAGAGACCTAGCAGGCGCCCACGAGGGCGCTTTCTGCTTCCCCGGCCGTGCTTGCCCAAGCGGGGAAGCAGGCAGGAAGCTATAGCCGGGCGCCCGCTTTTGGATGGCGGGGCACACGGTTCTGGACGACGTACCGCTCTATGGCCGTGGGGCTGCAAAGGGCGGGAAGTGGCGCTTTCGGTCAGTCAAACTGACAGCCTCGCACTCAATCCGGCCCAAATGCAGGCCAAGCTCCGGGGCTTGGCTTGCATGGTGCGGGTTGCGCATTGCTGAGACTCCTTTGCGATCAGGACGGATCGGGCCATGCCGGAAACGGCAGCGGGCTCGAACGCTGCCAGGCCGCGGCCCGGGATCGGAACCACTCGCACACGGTCCGGATGTCGTCGTCCCGCAGCGACGACGGGCGATAGGCCAGGCAGTAGGGATCGTCGACCCGCAGCACCGGGCCGAACAGCGGGCGCAGCCGACCCTCCCGCAGCAGGCGGTCGGCCAGGACCGTGCTGCCCAGGGCCACGCCGTGCCCCAGGGCCGCGGCCTCCAGATGCGTCGGCTAGGATGTCGCCAGCCTTGGCGCGCTCCATTTGCGCGCATTCAGGAGGATTGGCGGTGCGGGAGCATGCCAGACCACCTGATAGGCCTCGATCACGTTCTGTTCCGTCACCGCAAGGCCGGGCAGTGCGATCCAGTGCGGCAGCGGGCGGCCGACCAGGGCCAGCAGGGTCGCGATGCCGGCCGCCACGCCCTGCTCATATGGGCGCTGCGAGGCGATGCCCTTGATCAGGCCGCCGCCGCAGAGCTCGGTGGCGACGGTGAGGCCGAGATCGGCGGTGACGATGGGCAGGTCGAGCCCGCGCGCCCGCGCCGCCGAGATGACCCTGATCGCCGGCTCGTCCCAGGTGACGAACAGCCCCTCCAGGTCGTCGTTGTCGGCGGCCAGACGGTCAAAGGCCGCGCCGGCCTCCTCGATCGTCTGGAACCTGTCGCGCACCAGGGTGACATCGGGTCGATGCAGTTGCATCCACTTGCGGAATGCGATCTCGCGCTCATAGGTGGCGAAGAAGTCGACACCGTAGTTGACGATGCCGGCCACCGCCTCCTCCGGCAGGTGCGGCGACAGCAGCTCGGCCGCGATGGTGCCGAGGCCGAAATTGTCGGTCGAGACCACGCAGGCATAGTCGATGCCCGGCAGCATGCCCGTCGGCGCATTGTCCAGCAGCACCAGCGCCTTGCCGGCCCGCGAGACCGATCGGTGCGCATCGGCCACCATGGCATTGCCGATCGGGATGCTGATCACCGCGTCGACCGGCCCGTGCGCCAGCCGCTGCAGCTCCCGGGCCTGGACATTCATGTCGAAGCCGCAGTCGACCACCTCGATCACCGCGGCGGAATAGGAACCGAGCACGCTGACCATGCCGGCCAGCTCCTGGCTCGACCAGTCGCTGGTCGTGGTGTGCAGGACCACGGCAATGGAATACCGGCCGGCCCGCGCGGCCGCGGCCTCCGCCTCCGACATCACGATTTGGTCGGCCGGTACCGCCCGTTCCCCATGCGGCCCCAGACCCGTGATCGCCATGCTTCCCCCTGTTCCTCGATTGTCCTGTCCCCGGTCGAAAAGGCCGCCCCTCTTCGGCGTTTCACCTCGGCACCGCCGGCGGCCGGGCCGCATTGGCGAGCGCCAGCAGGTCGGGCAGGCGGCGCGGCGTGCCCAGGGTGACCCAGCCCTGCAGCATCTCGGTCGCGAACAGCTCGTCGGCCGCCACCTGGGCCGCGCCGACCAGGCTGGAGGAGCCGGCCATCTGCGACCGCAGGATCCGGAGATCGCGCGTGACCAGGGGGTGCGCCTGGCGATAGATCGCCTCCCGGATCGCGGCCAGCAGGATGTCGCCGGAGGCATTCACATCGCCGCCGAGGACGACCAGCGACGGGTTCAGCAGATTGACCAGGGGCGCCAGGCTTTCGCCGACCAGCCGCCCGCAGCGGACCATCAGCTCGGCACAGAAGGTGTCGCCGAGCTGGGCCCCATGTCCGACATCGGCGGCCGTGACCTCGCCGCTGCGGGCCAGCGCATCGGCGAGATAGCGGCTGCGGCCATCCTGCGCCGCCGCCTGCCCGCTGCGGGCGATGGCGTCGCCGCCGGCCATCGCCTCCAGGCAGCCGCGGCTGCCGCACCGGCAGGTGACCGCGCCATCCTCGCCGGTCGGGGCGTGGCCGATCATGCCGGCCACGCCCTGGGCGCCGCGATGCAGCCGGCCGGCGGAGACGACGCCGGCGGTGATGGTGTGTCCAAGATTGACGAACAGCATGTCGGGAGCGCCGGTGCCCGATCTCAGCTCGCCCATCGTCATCATCTGCGTGCGGCTCTGGACCCAGGCCGGGGCGCCGAAGCGCAGGACCATCTCGGAGACGAGATCGAGCCTGGCCCACTCCTCCAGCGTCTCCAGCGCCAGCGGTGTCCCGGCTTCGCTGCCGTCCGTGCCGACGGGGCCGGGAAGCGCCAGGCCGACGCCCCAGATCGCCGGTTTGCCGCCGTGATCCTCCATCAGCCACAGCAGCAGGGTGGTCAGGCGATCGAGGATGACGGCCGGGCCGGCGCCGAGATCCGCCGCCTCATGATGCTGGACCAGCAGCCGGCCGGCCAGGTCGGCGACGCCGACGGCGATGGAGGAGCGGTCGAGCGCGGCCACCAGAAGCGCCCCGGCATTGCTGCGGAACTGCAGATGGCGCGGCGCCCGGCCGCGGCCGGGCTGGCCGAGGTCGCCCTCCTCGACAAGTCCCAACGCCTCGAGGATGGCGAGCCGGTCGGCGACCACGGCACGGCCCAGCTCCGCCTCGTGCTCGAGCTCGAGCCGGGTGGTCGCGCGGCCGCTGCGGATCAGGGTCAGCAGCTGCGCCAGGCTGGCATGGGCGGCCTCGATCGTGCGCGGTCGCCCGACCGATCGGGCCGGCTTCGCCTGCTCGGGTGCTGCCTGGGCGCCGGGGCCGGGGCCTTTTGTCATCGATGCAGCTCCTTCCCTCTCGGGATCCGAACCAAGCATCAATGGACCGGAAATTGCCTTGATACAACTGGGGTTTCGAATTTTCCGGCAAAAGTCGGCCTCTTTATGCGCCGTAATCGTTTGACCCGTCGCCGAATCGATTGCAATCATATTGATAACGGATGGAAAAGCCGTCGATGGCGGTCTGCAATTCGCCAACTTCCGGCGGCGCAGTCCCGGATGACGCGGCAGGGCGGAGGCGCTTGTCCGAGGGAGGAGAGCCATGTCACTCACCGCAAATGAAGGGGCGCTGATATTTGGGTGTGTAATGCCCATGCTGATATTTTTCTGTCTGGCGATCGCTCCCAATCTTTCGGCAGTCCCGGCGCCCCGGGCGCGAAATCGCAATCTACGATGATTGTGAACAAACACCTAAGCTGCAATCCCTGAAACGACGGCCATTCGACAAGGTGCGACGGACCGTCGACGGCCCTCCCGAACAGACCTGATGTCGGACTGACTGCCGGTTGCGGTTCCCGCGTCCGCCGACCGGCTTTGCGCACATCACGCCGGCCTTGCAACACCAAGCCATGGAGGAATGCATGCGCGCTGACATGGGAATGAACCCGGGCCGGCATGGTCGTGCCGGCAAATCCTGGCCGGAGACGGGACCGTGACCGCCGCGCAGGCGATGCTGGACACCAGCGCAAGGGCATCCGATGTCCGTCGGACGAACCTCGCCTCGGTCGACCTCAACCTGCTGGTGGCGCTGGAGGCGCTGCTGGAGCAGCGCAACGTCACCCACGCCGGACGGCGCGTGGGCCTGAGCCAGCCGGCGATGAGCCGGGCGCTGGCGCGGCTGCGCGGCATGTTCGGCGACGACCTGCTGGTGCGCACCTCCGCCGGCCCGACGCTGACGGCGCGCGGCGAGCAGCTGCGGGCGAAGCTGCCATCCGCGCTCGAGCCGATCCGCGAGATCCTGGTCAGCCGCAGCTTCAGGCCCGAAGAGGCGAAATCGAAGATCATCGTGGCGATGCCCGAGCACCAGGCGCTGGTCCTGCTGCCCCGGCTGCTGCCGCGCCTCCGGTCGCGGGCGCCGAATCTCGACGTCGTCGTCTGCTCCCTCCTGGCCGGGTCGCTCAAGCGCCTCGAAAGCGGTGAGGTCGATCTCGCCGTCGGCCAGGTCGACGACACGCCGCCGGGCTTCTTCCGGCGCACGCTCTACACCGACCGCTTCGTCTGCCTGGTGCGCCAGGACCACCCGTCGTTGCAGCACGAGTGGACGGCGGACCGGTTCTCGGCGCTCCGCCACGCCGTGATCTCGCCGGGCGCCGAGGACGGCTTCGGCCAGATCTACGACGCGCTGGCGCAGTTGAACCTGCCCGACCGCGACCCGCTGATCGTGCCCAACGTGATGGCGGCGCCGATGATGGTGGCCGAGACCGATCTCGTGCTCACCGTGCCGCTGCGCGTTGCGACGCGGGCGGCGGCGATGCTGCCGCTGAGGGTGATGGAGCTGCCGATCGAGTTGCCGCCCTACGAGGTGTCGCTGATCTGGCACGAACGCCGCCATCGCGACGGCGAACACGGCTGGATGCGCTCCGAACTCGCTGCCGCCACCATGGATGTGGTCCACAGCCTGCCGCACGCCGCCATCGCCTCCTGATCCCGGCCTCGACACGAATCCGGAGCGGCCCTATTTGCTGAAGCCCTGGCTGACGCCGCGGATGAACTGGCGCGAGAACAGGATGAACAGCAGCACCAGCGGCACCGCGCCCATGGTCAGGGCGGCCAGCAGCGCCGGGTAGTCGTTCAGGAACTGGCCGACGAATTGCTGCACGCCCAGGGTCACGGTCTGGTTGGCCCTGCCCGGCGCCAGGATCAGCGGGAACCACAGGTCGTTCCAGATCGGCAGCATGGTCACCGTGGCGACGGCGGCGAGGCCGGGCCGGACCAGGGGCAGGGCGATGCGGAAGGTGCGCAGCTCGCTGGCGCCGTCGATCCGGGCCGCCTCCTTCAGCTCGGTCGGCACCGTGCGGAAATAGGTCATCAGCATGGTCACGGCGATCGGGATGCTCATCGCCGTATAGACCAGGATCAGGGCGGCCAGCGTGTCCATCAGGCCCCAGGCGACCATCAGCTGGATGATCGGGATGGTGCCCAGCCGGATCGGCAGCATCACCCCGGCGATGAACAGCCCGGCCAGCAGCGGCACGATCCGCACCCGGTACTCGACCAGGGCATAGGCGGCGAGGGTCGAGACCAGCAGCGTCAGCCCGACCGAGGCGACGGTGACGACCAGGCTGTTGCGGTAGTTCAGCAGGAAGTTGCCGCGGGTCACCACCCGGCGGTAGCCGTCCAGGCTGAAGGTCTCCGCATTCGGCAGGGCGAAGGGCCCGCCGAAGATCGCCGGCGTCGTCTTCAGCGAGTTGATGATGACCACCGCGATCGGGCCCAGCGCCAGGGCCACGAACAGGATCAGCACGGCATGGGTGACGACCTGCTCCGCGCTCCAGCGGCGGGTGCTTCGGCCCTGGCGGACGGCGCCGATGTCCCGGACGATCGCGCTCATCGAAGGTCCCCTAGAGCGCATGCGGCTTCAGCCGCCGCTGCACCAGCCAGAAATAGACCGCGGTGACGGCCAGCATCAGCGTGAAGATCACCGCCGCCACGGTGGCGCCGAGGTCGAGATCCGCCACCTGGCCGCTGGAGCCGAAGAAGGTGCGGTAGAAGAAGGTGCCCAGGATGTCGGTGCTGTAGTTCGGCCCGGGGGCCGACCCGTTCAGGGCGAAGACCAGGTCGAAGCCGTTGAAGGTCCAGATGAAGGTCAGGATCACGATCAGCCCGAATTGCGGCACGATCAGCGGGAACTTCACCGACCAGAAGATGCGCCAGGGCCCGGCGCCGTCGATCCGCGCCGCCTCGACCACGTCGCGCGGCACGGCCAGCAGGGCGCTGTACAGGAACACCATCGGGATGCCGACATACTGCCAGACCGACATCAGCGAGATGGTCGGCAGCGCCGTCATCTGGTTGCCCAGCAGCGGGAAGCCGACCAGGCCCCACAGCGGGTTCAGGATCAGCCGCCAGATGAAGCCGACGATCACCACCGACAGCGTCGCCGGGATGAACAGCAGGGTGCGGTAGACGCCCTCGGCCCGCCGCACCGCGTCGGAGGTGAGGAGCGCGGCCAGCAGCAGGCCGACCGGCACCTCGACCGCGACATGGATGGCGAAGTATTTGGCGTTGTTCAGCAGCGCGTTCCAGAACCGGGCGCTGACCACCGGCTGGGTGAACAGGTGGATGTAGTTGCCCAGGCCGATGAACACCGCGCCGGCCCGCCCGCTGGTGTCGAACAGGCTCATCACGATCGACGTCGCCAGCGGCAGCACCGCGAAGACGAGGTAGATCGCCAGCGCCGGCGCGACGAACAGGGCCAGGCTGCGGCGGGCCGACGCGGCGCGGGTCACTGGCCCATCTGCGGCTTGTACCAGGAGGCGAGGCCGGCCTGCAGCTCCTTGGCCACCTGCTCCGGCGTCGTGTCCGGGGTGGTGAACATCACCTGCAGCAGCCGCCAGATCTCGTCGTCCAGCGGCGGGGTGCCGGCGCTCAGCCGGTCCAGCGCCAGCCGCGGCGTCAGCTTGGCGCCGGTCTTCAGGTCGGCGAAGGCCTGCGCCAGGGCGTTCTGGTAGTGCACCGGCTGGCTGCTCATGGCGAAGAAGCCGGGCGCGGCGTTGACATAGATCTCCTGGAACTTCTTGCCGGCGATCCAGGTCAGGAAGGTGCGGGCCGCGTCCTGGTGCTTGCTGGCGGCGCTGATGCCGATCGCCATGTCCGGCATCTCCTGCATGTAGCGCTGGTCGCCGGCATTGACGACCGGCGGCGCGAACACGCCGACCTTCAGCCCGGTCGCGGTCACCTGGTTGATGTTCCACGACCCGTCCGGGAGGATCGCCGCCTTGCCCAGGGTGAACAGCTGGGTCATGTCGGCATATTGCAGGCTTTCCTGGCCCGACGGCAGGAACGGCATCCAGGCCTTCAGCGCGGCGATGGCGGCCACGAAGTCCGGGTCGGTCAGCTTCTTGCTGCCGTTGATCAGCCCCAGCCGCCCGTCCTCGCCCTTCCAGTAGGCGGGACCGATGCTGTACAGGCCGTCATAGGCCAGCTGCCAGGCCTCCGCCGACCCGACCGACAGCGGCGTGTAGCGGCCGTCATCCTTGATCTTCTGCAGCACCGCCAGGAACTCGGCGCTGGTGGTGGGCACCTTCAGCCCGAGCTGCTCGAAGATGTCGATGTTGTAGTAGAAGCCGGCCAGCACCGCGGCCACCGGCAGGCAATAGCTGGCGCCGTCCGCGCCGGTCCAGGCGGCCTTCGCGGTGGCGTCGAAATTCTCCAGCCCGTCCAGCCCGTCCAGCTTGGCCAGATAGCCGCGGCGGATCCATTCGGCGTTCACGTCGAAGGGGCGGCAGGTGATCAGGTCCGGCCCGGCGCCGCCCTCGATCTGGGACTGGATCGCGGCGTTGTACTCGTTGGTGTTGATCGCCGCGAACTCGATCTTGATGCCCGGATGCGCCGCCTCGAAGGCCGGTAGCACCTTGTCCTGCCAGACCGCGATGTCCTCGGTGCGCCAGCTGCCCAGGGTCAGGGTGACCGGGTCGTCGGCCAGGGCGGAGCCGGCCGCGCCCGCCAGGAGGGCGCCCAGCGCGATCCCGGCGGCCTTCGCCCGTACGGATGTCGAATGCATCGTCCACAGCCTCCCGTTTGCGGCCCGGGGCGATGCCTTTGGGCCGGATGTTTCGAGAAAGATACCTCATAATACCAGATGTGCCAAATGGTATAATTTCTGTTGAAATCCGATGGCGAATCCGGCCAAGTGGTATTATAACGTATTTCGACAAGAGGGAGGGACGGGCATGATCGGTGTCGGATTGCTGGGCTCCGGCTTCATCGCCGAGACCTATGCGGACTCGCTGCTGGATGTGCGCAACGCCGCGCTGGTCGCCTGCTGCTCGCGCAATCCGGAGCGGGCGCAGGCCTTCGCCCGGAAATGGCAGGTCACCGCCCATGCCGACGCCGAGGCGCTGTGCGCCGATCCGAAGGTGCAGCTGGTGGTCATCGCCCTGCCGAACGAGGTCCATCTCAAGGCGGTGGAGATCGCGGCCCGGCACGGCAAGGCGGTGATCTGCACCAAGCCCCTGGCCCGGACGGCGGCGGAGGCGCAGCGGATGCTGGACATCGTGCGGCGCGCCGGGGTCTGGCATGGCTATGCCGAAAGCGCGGTGTTCTCGCCGAACATCGCCAAGGCCTATGAGATGGTAAAGGCCGGCGGCATCGGCGACCTGCTGACGATGCGCGCCCGCGAGGCCCATTCCGGGCCGCACGCCCCGCATTTCTGGGACGCCGAGACCGCCGGCGGCGGCGCCCTGCTGGACATGGGCTGCCACACCGTCGAATCCGCCCGCCACTTCTTCGGCAAGGACAATCCGGTGACCGAGGTGATGGCCTGGGGCGCCACCATGGTCCACCGCGACAAGACCACCGGCGAGGACACGTCGATCGCGCTGCTTAAATTCGCCGGCGGCCAGCTCGCCACCATCGAATCCTCCTGGATCGAGAAGGGCGGCATGCAGCTGCGGCATGAGCTGGTGGGATCGGCCGGCCGGATCGTCACCGACACCTCGGTCGGGCCGGTCTGGGGCTTCGTCGAGAAGCCGGTCGGCTACACCGTGGAAAAGGCCGATGCCGAGACCGGCTGGGTGTACCCTGTGCCGGAGGAAACCCGCGCCTACGGCTTTTCGCAGCAGATGCGCCATTTCGTCGACTGCTTCGCCGCCGGCACCGCGCCCTCCGAGACCTTCGAGGACGGGGTGATCGTCAACCGCATCATCGATGCCTGCTACCGCTCCATGCGGACGCGCCGCTGGGAAGAGGTGACCTGACCCGATGACCAGGACCGAAGCCGCCATGCTCGACGCCGACTCCCCGGAGCCGCTGTGGCGCCAGGCGGCCGACCTGATCCGGCACCAGATCGCCACCGGCAAGCTGGCGGCGGGCGGCCGCATCCCGGCCGAGCGCGACCTGCTGGCCCGGCTGTCGATCAGCCGGGTCACGCTGCGCCGGGCGCTGCAGAGCCTGGTCGAGGCCGGGGTCCTGACCGCCTCGCACGGCCGCGGCTGGTACGTCTCGGCCGACGCGCCGAAGGAATTCCCGAACACGCTGGAATCCTTCAGCGAGACCGCGGCGCGGCTGGGCCTGACCCCATCCTCGGACGTGCTGCGCGCGGCGGCGGCGCCGGCGACGCTGGACGAGGCCGAGGATCTCGGCGTCGCCCCCGGCGCCCGGCTGTTCCATCTCGACCGCATCCGGCGGCTCGACGGCGTGCCGGTGGCGGTCGACACCTCCTTCTTCGCCGCCCAGCTGGCGCCGGAGCTGGACGGGGTCGATTTCCGCACCGCCTCACTGTTCCGGCTGCTGCTCGAGGCCGGGATCGACCTGGCGCGGGCCGAGACGACGATCGAGGCGCAGGAGGCCGACGCCGCCCTGGCCGGGCATCTGGAGATCGAGCCGGGCAAGCCGGTCCTGGTGCTGCGCCAGCTGATCGTCGACGCGGCCGGGCGGCCGCTCCTGTCCTCCACCATCCGCTACGCCGGCGACCGCTACCGCCTGCGCACCGGCTTCTCCCGCCCGCGCTCGGCGCCGGCCCGCGGCGCGAAGCCGGAGGGCTGACGCCCCGCGGCACGCGCCGGACCACCCCCCGCGGCGCGCCGCGGCCGGAATACCAAGGAGTCACAAATTGGTCGAAGGATACATCCCGGTCGCCGAGGCCCGGGCCGCGCAGGCCGGCCGGCTGGAGCAGGCGATCGCTCATGTCGGCGGCCAGCTGCGCGAAGGGCAGGCGCGCGGCGCTTTCGCCGGCCCGGGGCCGATCTTCCTCGGCATCGGCGCCAGCCACGCCGCCTCGGCCGCCGCGGTCTGGACGCTGCGGTCCCGCGGCATCCATTCCTGGCGCCTGAACTCGGGTGAGCATCCGCTGCCGTTCCCGGCCTCGCCGCATGCCATCATCGGCGTCTCCCAGAGCGGCAAGAGTGCGGAGACGCTGGCCGCCCTGCGCTCGATCGATGCCGGGCTGCGCCTCGCCGTGGTCAATGTCGCGCCGTCGCCGCTGGCCGACCTGGCGGCGGCCACCGTCTCGCTCGGCAACCTGCCGGACAGCTATGCCTCCACCATCGGCTACACCGCGACCGTCGCGGCGCTGGGGCTGATCGCCGAGATCTGGGACGGCGGCGCCATCGACCCGTCCTGGGCCGCGCTGCCGGCGGCGTTCCGACGGCTGGAGGAGACGCTGCGCAATCGTGGTCCGGCCCTGGCGGCACCGCTGGCCGGCGCGGTCGCCGTCGACTATGCCGCGTCCGCCGCCACCGTCGGCTCGGCCGAGGTCGGGGCGCTGCTGCTGCGCGAGGTGGCGCGGGTGCCGGCCACCGGCCTGTCGACGCGGCAATACCTGCACGGCGCGATGGAATCGGCCGGCAAGACCGCGCATGTGCTGATGGGTGACGACCGCGAGACGGCGCTGGCGCAGACCCTGGCCCGCGCCGGCCACGACACGATCCTGCTGACATCCCTGCCGGTGGCGGAGGAGCCGCGGCTCGCCGTGCTGCCCGTGCCGGCGCTGCCGCCGGCCCAGCGGGCGATCCTGGAGGCGCTGGCGATGCAGAGCCTGGCGGTCGAGGCGGCGCTGCTGCGCGGCATCGACCCCGATGCCTTCGTCTTCCACCACACCGACACCAAGGTGGCGTGACCGCCATGACCGACCTTCTCGCCGCGCTGGATATCGGGGGCACCAAGACGCATCTGGTGATCGAGGCGGTGGCCAGCGGCCGCCTCGTCGACATCGTCGAGCCGAGCGAGGATTGGGAGGCCGAGCCCGCCGCCGAGGCTGCCGCATGGATCGCCGCCCGCCTGGCCCGACACCGCCCCGTCGGGGGCCGGATCGTAGCGCTGGCGCTCGGTGCGCAGGGCGTCAACCGCGCCGCGACGGCTGCGGCGCTGCAGGCCGCGCTGGCAGGGCAGGGGTTGCGGGCCACGGTGGTCAACGACGCCGCGCTGATCGTGCCCGCGGCCGGGCTGGCCGAGGGCATCGGCATCATCGCCGGCACCGGCGCGGTCGGCGTCGGCACCGACGCCGCCGGGGTGTTCCTGATCGCCGGCGGCTGGGGCTCGATCATCGGCGACGAGGGCAGCGCCGCCGGGCTGGTGCGCGAGGCGGCGCGGGCGGCGCTGCGCGGCCATGACCAGGGCCGGCCCGATGACGGGCTGCTGGGCGGCCTGCTCGCCGCCTTCGGCGTCGCCGATGCCGAGCGCCTGGCCCGGCGCGTCAATGACGACCCGACGGTCGAGAACTGGGCGCCGCATGCCAGCGCCGTCTTCGCCGCCGCCGAGGCCGGCTCGGCCCTGGCCCAAGCGGTGATCGCCGACGGCGCCCGGCACCTGGTCGATCTGGTCGTGCAGTTGCATGGCCGCGGCGCGGCCGGGTCGGCGGTGGTGGTGGCCGGCAGTGTCATCGTCAACCAGCCGCGCCTGCTCGACGCGTTCCGCGCCGGCCTTGGCGACCGCCTGCCGGGCCTCGCCTTGCATGTCCTGCGGGCGCCGCCGGTCGAAGGCGCCGTCTTGCTCGCGCGCCGCCGGCCGGGCTGACCCGGCATCTCATTTTCAGCAGAAAAATATATTATTTTGACAACTATACTTTCCTCTCCTACCGTTTCGCCATGAGCCGGCCGCGGAAGGCCTGCCGGGCGTACAGGGGGCTGGAATGCGGTTTGTGGCCTATGACGAGCAGGGTGTGGGCGGGCTGGCGGTCGCGGCGTCGGATGGCGGATATCGCGGGCTGCGCACCGACGACCCCGGCTTCCCCGGCGCCCTGGCCCCGCTTGTCGTGGCGGGGCAGGGGGCGCTGCACGCCGCGGCGGACCGGCTGCTGCGCCAGGGCCGACCTGTCGAGCTGGGCGCGGTGACGGTGCTGCCGCCACTGCCGGCGCCTGGCAAGATCATCTGCGTCGGCCTGAACTACGTCGACCATTCGCTCGAAAGCGGCTTCCAGCCGCCGCCGGTGCCGACCATCTTCCTGCGCGTCGCCTCCACCCTGGTCGGGCACGGCGCGCCGATCCTGCGCCCGACGGTGTCGGAGCAGCTGGACTATGAGGGCGAGATGGTGGCGGTGATCGGCAAGGCCGGCCGCCACATCCCGGCCGAGCGGGCTCTGGACCACGTCATCGGCTATTCGGTGTTCAACGAGGGCTCGGTGCGCGACTGGCAGTCCAAGGGCCCGCAATGGACCCTGGGCAAGAACTTCGACGCCACCGGCGCCTTCGGCCCGGCCTTCGTCACCGCGGACGAGCTGCCGCCCGGCGGCAAGGGGCTGCGGCTGCAGACCCGGCTGAACGGCCAGGTGGTGCAGAGCGCGTCGACCGACGACATGATCTTCGACGTGCCCGCGATCATCGCCTTCGTCACCCAGGCAATGACGCTGCAGCCCGGCGACATCATCGTCAGCGGCACCCCCGCCGGGGTCGGCATGGCGCGCAAGCCGCAGCTGTTCATGAAGCCGGGCGATGTCTGCGAGGTCGAGCTAGAGCGCGTCGGCCTGCTGCGCAACCCGATCCGGGCCGAAAGCCTGGCCTGAACCGGGAGGCACAATGATCGACCTGCACGACGTCTCCAAGAGCTTCGCCGGCAAGGATATCGGCACCGTCCACGCGCTGAAATCCGTGGACCTGTCGATCGGCGGCACCGAGTTCTTCACCCTGCTGGGCCCGTCCGGCTGCGGCAAGACCACCCTGCTGCGGCTGATCGGCGGCTTCGAGGCGCCGAGCACCGGCACGATCCGGATCGACGGCGCCGACGTCGCCGCCCTGCCGCCGCAGAAGCGGCCGGTGAACACGGTGTTCCAGAGCTACGCCCTGTTCCCGCACATGACCATCGGCGACAACATCGCCTTCGGCCTGCGCATGCTGGGCCGGCCGGAGGCGGAGATCGCGTCCCGGGTCGCGGCGGCGCTGGAGATGGTGCGGCTGGGCGGCTATGCCGGGCGCCGGCCGTCGCAGCTGTCGGGCGGCCAGCAGCAGCGCGTCGCCCTGGCCCGCGCTTTGGCGCCGCAGCCGCGCGTGCTGCTGCTGGACGAGCCATTGTCGGCGCTGGACCTGAAGCTGCGCAAGGAGATGCAAGGCGAGCTGAAGCGGCTGCAGCGCGAGACCGGCATCACCTTCGTCCTGGTCACCCACGACCAGGAGGAGGCGCTGGCGATGTCCGACCGGATCGCGGTGATGCATGAGGGCCACCTGCTGCAGATCGGCCGGCCGACGGAGATCTATCACGAGCCGAATTGCCGCTTCGTCGCCGGTTTCATCGGCGAGGCCAACCTGATCCCCGGCGATGCGCTGGGCCGCGACCCCGGCCTGACCATCGCCGTGCGGCCGGAGCGGGTGACGCTGGGCCGGGCCAACGGCCACGCGGCGGGCCGGGCGCGCGGCAGCATCGCCGCCACGACCTTCCTCGGCCTCGACACCCTGTACGAGATCGAGCTGCCCGGGGCGGTCGGCATCCGCGCCCGGCTGCGCAACCTTGATGGCGGCTTCGCGCCGGGCGACGCGGTCGATCTCGACTGGCCGGCCGAGGCCGAACGCGCCCTGGCGCATTGACGGGGACGGGGCATGAAGCTGTCGCGCACCCTGCTGCTGATCGCCCCGGCCGCCCTGGTCATCGGCATCTTCATGCTGATCCCGATGGCGATCGCCGTGGCCTATTCCTTCATGACCGCGGGCGCCTATGGCGGGGTCACCCCGCCGTTCAGCCTCGAGGGCTACATTCAGTTCCTGTACCAGCGCGATTTCGACGACAGCCTGGTGTTCTCGACCGACTATATCGTCATCATCCTGCGGTCGCTGTGGCTGGCCGTCGCCACCACGGCGATCTGCCTGGCGCTGGCCCTGCCGATCGCCTGGTACGTGGTCTGCCAGAGCGAGGCGCGGCGGCGGGTGCTGCTGTTCGTCGTCACCCTGCCGTTCTGGATCAACACGCTGATCCGCACCTATTGCTGGATCCTGATCCTGCGCGACGAGGGCGTCGCCAACCAGGCGCTGCGCGGCCTCGGCGTGATCGGCCAGCCGCTGCCGCTCCTGTACAATGACGGCGCCATCCTGCTGGGCCTCGTCTACACCTTCCTGCCCTTCATGGTGCTGCCGATCTATTCGACGCTGGAGCGGCTGGACCCGCGGCTGGTCGAGGCCGCCTACGACCTCTATGCCGACCGCATGGCGGTGTTCCGCCGCATCGTCTGGCCGCTGGCCCGGCCGGGCGCCATGGTCGGGTCGACCCTGGTCTTCGCCCCGGCGCTGGGCTCCTTCCTCGCCCCCGACCTGCTGGGCGGCGGCAAGACCCTGCTGATCGGCAGCCTGATCCAGATGCAGTTCACCTCGTCGCGCAACTGGCCGTTCGGCGCCGCGCTGTCGACCGCCATCACCGTCGTGATCCTGGCTGTGCTGCTGCTGCAGACGCGCCGGACCCGGATGCGGGAGTTGCGGCCATGACCGTCTCTTCCGTCGCCGCCACGCTGCCCGCCCGGCGCAGCAGGGCCCGGCCCTTCGACTGGCGCCGGACGCCGGGGCTGGCACCCTATGTCGCGCTGATGGTGGCCTTCCTCTACGCGCCTCTGCTGGTGCTGGTGGTCTATGCCTTCAACAGCAGCAGCATGGTCACGGTCTGGCAGGGCTTCAGCCTGCGCTGGTTCGCCCGGGTGGCGGAGAACGACGACATCCGCAACGCGGCGCTGAACAGCCTGGTGATCGCCGTGGTCGCCACCATCGCGGCCACCGCCATCGCCGTCACCGGCGCGCTGGCGCTGGAGCGCGGCAGGCGCTTCGCCGGCCGCGGCGCCGTCACCCTGATGATCGCCCTGCCGCTGGTGGTGCCGGAGATCATCGTCGCCATCGCCACGCTGGTGTTCTTCTCCGCCATCGGCATGCGCAACGGGCTGGTCAACCTGATGATCGCCCACACCGTGTTCTGCATCCCCTTCGCCATCCTGCCGGTGCAGGCCCGGCTGCGCGAGATGGGCCATGCGCTGGAGGAGGCGGCGCGCGACCTCTACGCCAGCGAATGGCAGCTGTTCCGCCGCATCACCCTGCCGCTGCTGGCCCCGGCTATCGCCTCCGGCGCGATCATGGCCTTCGTCGTCTCGCTCGACGACTTCCTGATCAGCATGATGGTCTCCAGCGCCGGCTCCACCACGCTGCCGGTCTATGTCTACGGCATGATGCGCCTCGGCGTGACGCCCGAGGTCAATGCCATCTCCACCATCCTGCTCGCCGTTTCGCTGGTCTTCGTCGGCGCCGCGCTGCTGCTCGGCCGCCGGCACCGGCGCGCGGGATGACAAGGGACTTCAATCAAACAGGGAGAACAAAGATGAAGAACTGGGCATCGATGCTGACCGCTCTGGCGCTGGTCCTGCCGGCCGCGGCGCAGGCGGCGGGCGAGCTGCACCTCTACAACTGGACCGACTACACCGCGCCGGAGCTGATCGCGAAGTTCGAGAAGGAGACCGGCATCAAGGTCTCGATCGACACCTATGATTCGAACGAGACGGCCTTGGCCAAGCTGACCTCCGGCGCCTCGGGCTACGATTTGATCGTGGTCAGCAACGACTTCGTGCCGATCTTCGTGCAGCAGGGGCTGTTCGAATCGGTCGACGTCGCCGCCATGGCGAACTTCAAGAATCTCGACCCCGAATGGCAGAAGCGGTCCTGGGACCCGGACGCCAAATACAGCGTGCCCTGGGTCTGGGGCACCACCTCCTACACGGTCGACACCGCGGTGTACAAGGGCCCGCATGACAGCCTCAAATTGCTGTTCGAGCCGCCGGCGGAGCTGCAGGGCAAGATCGGCATGTTCGGTTCGCCCAGCGAGGTGATGTCGCTGGCGCTGGTCTATCTCGGCAAGCCGCAATGCAACACCGACCCGGCCGATTTGAAGGCGCTGGACGCGCTGCTCGAGGCGCAGAAGCCCTTCGTCAAGGTCTACAATTCCGACGGCACGGTGGAGCGCCAGGTCTCGGGCGAGACGGCGATGCACCAGCAATGGTCTGGCAAGGCCGAGGCGACGCGGCGCCAGAAATCGACCGTGTCCTATGTCTATCCGAAGGAGGGCGCGGTCGGGTGGATGGACAATGTCGCCGTGCCCAAGGGCGCGCCGAACCTCGAGAACGCCAAGGCGTTCCTGAACTTCCTGATGGATCCGCAGAACATCGCCCTGCAATCGGCCTTCTCCGGCTACCAGAACGCCGTGGTCGGCGCCAACAAGCTGCTGTCGGCCGAGCTCGGGGAATCGCCCGAGTTCAACCCGCCGAAGGACCTCAAGATCACCTTCGCCCCGGCCTGTCCGGAGAAGGCGACGCGGGCCTATGATCGGATCTGGACGCGGTTGCGGCAGTAGGGCCTCGGCCGGTCCTCCGGGAGTGAGCATGGCGACGACACCGCCTTCCGCCGTCGCGCTGACGCGCGACCTGGTCCGGCTGCGGTCGATCAACCCGCCGGGCGACGAGCAGCCCTGCGTCGAGCTGGCGGGGCGGGTGCTGGAGGCGGCGGGCTTCGCCGTCGCCGTGCATCCGATGGGCGAGGGCCGGACCAATGTCGTCGCCACGCTGGACGGCGAGGGCGCGCCGCTGTGCTTCACCGGCCATCTCGACACCGTGCCGCTGGGCGCCGCGCCCTGGACCCGCGATCCCTTCGCCGCCGAGATCGACGGCGACCGGCTGTACGGCCGCGGCTCCAGCGACATGAAGGCCGGCGTCGCCGCCATGGTGGCGGCGGCGGTCGACCTCGCCCGGCTGCCGGGCCGCCGCGCCGGCCTGGCCCTGGTGCTGACGGCGGGGGAGGAGACGGGGTGCGACGGCGCCCGCCACTTGGCCGGCGTTGCCGGCGCCTTGCCGGCGGCCGGCGCGCTGCTGGTGGGCGAGCCGACGGCCAACCTGCCGATGATCGGCCATCGCGGCGCGCTGTGGCTGCGGGCCGCCTTCCATGGCGTCACCGCCCATGGCTCGATGCCGGAGCAGGGCGACAACGCCATCTACAAGGCCGCGCGGGGCGTGCTGCGCCTGGCCGACCACAGCTTCGACGCCCAGCACCATGTCCATCTCGGCGGGCCGTCGATCAATGTCGGCACCTTCCAGGGCGGGCTGAACGTCAATTCGGTGCCGGACCGGGCCGAGGTGCAGATCGACAGCCGCACCGTCCCCGGCCAGTCGAACGACGCCATCCGCCGCGAGGTCGAGGCGGTGCTGGGCGAGGGGGCGGAGCTGTCGCGCATCGTCGATGTCGGCGCCGTCGCCAGCAGCCCGCAGGACGAATGGGTCAGCGGCGTGTTCGACCTGTGCGAGCGCGCGGCCGGCCGGCGCATCGACCCGAAGGGCGCCGCCTTCTTCACCGACGCCTCGGTGCTGGCGCCGGCCATGGGCGGCGCGCCGGTGGTGATCCTCGGCCCCGGCGAGCCGACCATGGCGCACAAGACCGACGAGTACTGCCTGGTCTCGAAGATCGAGGCCGCGGTCGGCCTCTACACCGAGATCGGCAGGCAGTGGATGGGGGTTTAGGGGAAGGGCGCTACCCCTCCACCTCCTCCACCATCCGCATCTCGTCGCTGGCGGCGGCGGAGAGCAGGATGGTGGCGGTGGCCTGCAGATGGGCGCCGAGCAGCGACGCGGCCGCCTCGGCGTCGCGGTCCAGCGTCGCCGTCACGATCTGCTGGTGCTCCTGCTCGATGTTCCGGGTGCTGCGGGTCAGCGGCACCGAGATCCGGCGATAGCGCTCGCTCTGGTCGTAGAGCTGGCCGCGCAGCCGCATCAGCCAGGCGCTGTCGCAGCCCTCGACCAAAGCACGGTGGAAGGCGGCATGCGCCTCCGCCCAGTCGTCGTTGATCCGCTCTGGGTCGCCGGGGTCGCGCTCCGGCGTGCGCGACAGCCGATGGGTGGCGGCCACCAGCTTCGATTCCCAATGCACGTCGCCGAGGCGGATGGCGCGGCGCAGGCACAGCGTCTCCAGCTCGATCCGCGCATTGGTCAGGTCCTGCAGGTCGGCGGCGGAGATCGGCGCGGCGCGGAAGCCGCGCTGCGGCTCGGCCACCACCAGCCCCTCCGAGGTCAGGCGCGACAGCGCCTCGCGGATCGCGCCCAGGCTGACGGCGAGGCGCCCGCACAGCTCCTGGATCTTCAGGCGGCTGCCCGGAAGGATGCGGCAGGACAGCAGGTCCGCACGCAGGGCCTCATAGGCGCCTTGGGTCCGATTGAGCGTGGGGTCTCGGGCCATGATGCCTTGTGCTTGGGGCGCCTCGAGGGGCGCCTCCGGATTGGACGTCGTCATCCTGGATTATCGAAGCCGATCCGGCACGGGTCAATAAAATATATTATCTGTTGACTGATATATGGACGGAAGGCATCGTCCCAAGAAAGCCGGACCCGCCGGCCGCGCATCGATGCACAAGACTGGGCATGAAGACAGGGGAGCCGCGATGAACAGGGTCATCTTCCGCAACGCCATGGTCTGGGACGGCAGCGGCGCCGACGCGTTTCCGGGCGACGTCCTGGTCGAGGGCAGCCGCATCCGCAGCGTCACCCGCACCCCGGGCCAGCTGGTCGCCGACGGCGCCCAGTCGATCGACTGCCAGGGGCGGACGCTGATGCCGGGGCTGGTCGAGGGCCACGCCCACATCTCCTTCGGCGGCGCGGTGAACGACAGCGACCTCGGCAACATCCCGCCCGAGGAGCATGTGCTGCTGACCATGCGCAACGCCAAGACGCTGCTGGACCACGGCTTCACCAGCGCCTATAGCGCCGCCACCTCGAAGCTGCGGCTGGATGTCGTCATCCGCAACGAGATCGAGGCCGGCCGCCTGCCCGGTCCCCGCATCCGCGCCGGCAGCCCGGAGATCACGGTGACCGGCGGCCTCGGCGACGAGCGCAAGCAGCACATGTATTACGAGAGCTTCGGCATGATCGCCGACGGGCCGGAGGAGATCGCCCGCGCCGTACGGCTGTGCTGCCGCGAGGGCGTCGACAACATCAAGATCAACATCTCCGGCGACGATCTCGGGCCGAAGGCCGGCGGCGGCGCCACGGTGATGCGCGAGGACGAGGTCCGCATGGCGGTCGCGGTGGCGCGCGACTTCGGCAAGAAGATCAACTGCCACGCCCGCGCGGCGGAATCGGTCAAGCGCGCGGTGCGCTGCGGCGTCGACGTGATCTATCACTGCGAATCCGCCGACGAGGAAGCGATCGACATGCTGGAATCGGCGAAGGACAGGATCTTCGTCGGCCCGGCGATCGGCATCATCTACGCCACGCTGCACGAGGGCGAGCCGTTCGGCTTCACCCGCGAATTCGCGCTGAACATCGGCATGCAGCGGGTGCTGGACACCAGCCGCGCCGTCTACCAGGAGCTGCGCAAGCGCGGCGTGCGGGTGCTGATCGGCGGCGACTACGGCTTCGCCCAGACCCCGCAGGGCCAGAACGGCCGCGACCTGAAGCATTTCGTCGACCTGCTCGGCTACAGCCCGAGCGAGGCGCTGGTCTGCGGCACCCGGATCGGCGGCGAGGTGATGGGGCTGAAGGGCGAGCTGGGCGAGGTCAAGGACGGCTACATCGCCGACCTGCTGCTGGTCGACGGCGACCCGCTGCAGGACCTCGACATGATGGTGCACGAGAAGAACCTGCTGGTGATCATGAAGGACGGGGCGCTGTACAAGGACAGCTCGGCCGTGCTCAGCCGGTCCCAGGGCGCGGTCGCCGCCTGACCATGGCGGCGCCCGAAGTGCCGATCGACGTCGATCCCGAGACCGGGATCTGGCGCACCGACGACCTGCCCATGGTCTACCTGCCGCGCCATTTCCTGGTGAACAACCACCGGGCGGTGGAGGCGGCGATGGGCATCGAGCCGTACCGCGCGATCCTGCGCCAGGCCACCGAGGCCTCGGCCGTGCACTGGTGCGCGGTCCAGGCCCGCAGCCTGGGGCTGGACCCGGAGCAGACGGTGCGGCGCTACTTCCAGCGGCTGTCGCAGCGCGGCTGGGGGCGGTTCGAGGTCGAGCATCTCGACGCCGCCGGCGGGCAGGGCCGCATCGCCCTGTCCGCCTCGGTCTTCGCCCTGGAATACGGGACGGGGGCGGGGCGGCCGGTCTGCTACATGTTCGAGGGCTTCATGACCGGCGCGCTGCGCCACCTGCTGGGCGACGCCGGAGCGACGGCCACGGTGGGCTGCGAGGAGACGCAATGCGCCGCCCAGGGCCACGAGCATTG
This sequence comes from Inquilinus sp. CA228, assembly GCF_052078665.1. Lineage (NCBI taxonomy): Bacteria > Pseudomonadati > Pseudomonadota > Alphaproteobacteria > Rhodospirillales > Rhodospirillaceae > Inquilinus > Inquilinus sp. CA228. The sequence goes on from NZ_JBQJIK010000076.1 coordinate 33,713, forward strand.
CCTGTTCGAGTTCGGCGTCGACCGGCCGGCATGACGGAAACGTGAAGCGACCCGCCGCGCCGCCTATTCCACGACGATCCGCACCGGCCGCGACTCGCCGTCCTGCAGCGGCAGGCGCAGCTGGAAGCGATGCGCCCCGGGCGTCAGCTTCCAGTACACCGTCTCGTCCGGCCGCGCGGTGCGGAACGGCAGGCCGTCGACATACCAGACCACCTGGGTGACGCCGGGCGCCGCCGCAGCCTTCAGCGCCAGCCGGTCGAGCGCCGGCGGCATCTCCGGGTTGCGCCAGATCCGGGCGTTCTGCTCCGGCATCGTGATCGACAGGCGCGGCGGTTCGGGGGTGCCGATCGCCGGCCCATCCTGCCCCGGCACCGGCCCCGGCGCCCGGACGACGGCGGGGATCGCGGCCGGCGGCGTGGCATCCGCCCTGACCCATTCGACCACGCGCTGGCGGCAGAAATCGGGGGCCGGGCCGCCGGCCGGCACGCACAGCTCGACCGGCTTGTAGGCCCGCGGCACCGGGAAGCTGGCGTCCAGCAGGTCGCCGGGCCGGGCGCCGTGCAGCGCCATCAGCACATCATGCGCCAGCTTCGCGGCCGACCCGGCGCCGGCGACCTGGCGCATGGTCCCGGCATCCGGCCGGCCGAACCAGACCCCGACCATGTAGTCCTGCGACCACGCCACCACCCAGGCGTCGCGATATCCTTGTGAGGTCCCGGTCTTCAGCGCCACCGGGAACGGGAACTCGGTGGTGCCGTAGCGCGGGAAGCTGGGCAGCCGCGCCATCGGGTCGGACAGGAACAGCGTCACCAGCCGGGCGATGTCGGCCGACAGCACCCGGCGCGGCGGCGCCAGCGGCTGGCCGCGGTACCACACCAGGTCGCGCAAGGTCCCGTCATCGGCCAGCGCGCCATAGGCCTGCACCAGCCGGTCCAGGCTGGTCGGCAGCGACCCGATCGCCATCGACAGGCCGAAATTCTCGGCCGGCACGTCCAGATCGTGCAGCCCCAGCTCGCGGAAGAAGCGGAAGCCGCTGTCCAGCCCGACCCGGCGCAGCAGGTTGGTCGCCGGGATGTTGCGCGAATTGGCCAGCGCCTGGCGCGGCAGCACGGGACCCAGGAAGGTGCGGTCGGCGTTGGAGATGCCGGATGCGCCTTCGGGCATGTCGGTCATCACGTCGGTCGGGCTCAGCAGGGTGCGTTGCATCGCCAGGGCGTAGATGAAGGGCTTCAGCGTGCTGCCGGGCGACCGCACGGCGCGGCTGAAGTCGATCGACCCGCCATTGGCGCCGCCATAGCGGGCGGAGCCGACATCGGCCAGCACCTCGCGGCTGTCGCGCCGGGCGACCACCACGGCCACCTGCTGCGCCCCCATCGGGCCCAGCGCCCGCAGCTGGCGCCGCGCCGCCGCCGTCACCGTCTGCTGGATCCCCAGATCCAGCGTGGTGCGCAGCCGCGGATCATTGGCGGGCAGGGCCTCGGCGCCGTTCCGCGCGATCATCTGGCGCAGCCGCAGGATGGCGGGCACGGCGTCGGGCCGGCGCGGCACCGGCGGCAGGCGCAGCTCGGCCAGTTGGGTGGTGGCCAGCGCCAGCTCCTGCGGCCCGATCACGCCCTGGCCGGCCAGCTCGTCCAGCGCCCGCTGGCCGCGCTGCTTTGCCCGGGCCAGCCCGTCGGGCCGGCGCGGATTCATCAGGCTGGGCGCCTGCGGGATGGCGGAGAGCAGGGCGATCTCGGCCCAGCTCAGATCCGCCACCGGCTTGTCGAAATACCAGCGCGCGGCGTGGGCGATGCCGTGGCTGCCATTGCCGTAGGGCACCAGCCGCAGGTAGTGCGCCAGCAGCGTCTGGCGGTCGTAGCGCTGGGTCAGCACCAGCGCGGTGCCGGCCTCGACCGCCTTGGACCACAGGTTGCGCGCCGCCGGCTGCTGCATCCGGGCGATCTGCATGGCGATGGTGGAGGCGCCGGACCGCACCCGGCCGCCCTCGAGGTTCTGCCACAAGGCCCGGGCCACGGCGCGCGGATCGACGCCCGGATGGTCCCAGAAGCGCCGGTCCTCCAGCGCCAGCGTGGCGCGGACGACCCGGTCGGGCAGCGGATCGACCGTCCAGTAGCCGTAATCGACGAAGCGCCTGCCGTCTGCCGCGCGCTCCTCATGGCCGATCTGGGCGACGAACGCGCCCTGCCGGTCGTACAGGATCGGGGTCGGCGCCGGCGCCTCCAGATGCGCCCGCTGCGCCACCTGCACCGCGAACAGGCCGAACACGGCGAGGCCGAGCGCGAGTGCGCCCCAACCCGCCCGGCGTCGCCACCGGCGGCGGGGCGGTTCGGGGGTGTCGCGGGACTGAGCCATCCTTGCCCGGCCTACGGGCTGACGACGACGCGCTGGCCGGCGCTGGCGCCGTAGACCCCGGCCCGGTACATCATCTCGGCCTCGCCCGGCGGCTGGATGAAGCTGCCCGCCACCTGCGCCCGCAGGCGGAAGCGCAGGGTCAGCGTGCCCTTGTCCAGCCGGTCGTAGAACACCCGCACCTCGTCGTCGCCATAGCTGGCATAGCTCGGCGGCACCGACGGCGCGGCCGAGGGCACGGCCTCCGCCGGCGCCGTCGCCAGGTTCGGGTTCAAGGGCTCGAACCCGGCCGCGATCGGCAGGCGGATCGCGACCTGGGTGCGGGCCTCGGGGTTGATCAGCTCCGCCACCTCCTCGACCACCTCGCCGGCGGCGACATGGATGGCGCCGTCGCCGCCCGGGTCCAGCCGCTCCAGCGGGCCGTCGGCCGGCACGCGGTACAGCTGCCGGGTCAGGACGAAGCCGTCCTGCACCGGCGTCGCCGCCGATCCCGGCGCCTTCGGCAGCCAGCGTGCGTCGCCCAGCGCCACCACCGTCTGGCCGCCCCGGTTGGTGACGCCGACCGGCCCGGCCTGGTCGATGCTCCAGCGCAGCACCGGTGCGTCCGGGTCCAGCGTCCCGGTCTGCTCACCGCCGGGCAGCGACGCGGCAACGGGCACCGACCCGCTCGGCACGACCCACGCGGCCGCCAGGGCCCGCAGCGCAGCCGCATCGGCATTGGTGCTGCCCCAGCCGGAGCCGTCGCCCAGGCCGATCAGCCCGGTGCGCAGCTGGCCCAGCAGCGGGTCCTCCGGCGCGGCGCGGACCACCGCCAGCAGCACCTCGGACAAGGTGCGGGTCTCCGACGGCAGCACCATCGGGTCGGCCGGCCGGTCCTGCAGCCCGGCATAGACCGGCTGGCCGTTGCGCGACAGCAGCCGGACATTGGCCTTGACCTGGTCCAGCAGGCTGGCGACCCGGGCCGGGTCGGCGTCCGGCGCCGCCGCGACCACCGCGGTGATCTGCGCCAGCGATTCCAGCGGCAGCAGCGAGGCCCGGCGGCTCAGCTCCGCCAGATAGGCCGGGTCGGCGGCGCCGCCCGCGGCCAGGGCCGACAGGGCGGCGACCCGCTCGCGCACCTCCTCGCCGGTGAGGAAGCGCGGATAGTCCGAGCGCAGGGCCTGCTTCAGCACCTGGGCCAGCCGGTCCTTCAGCGCCGGGTCGACGGTCTCGCCCGCCTGCTCCGCCTGGATCACGAAGCTGTAGGAAGCGGCGGTCAGCATCACCGAGCCGCGCGACTTCGGCCAGAACCCGACCAGCCCGTCCTCGTCGGTGGTGCGGATGATGCTCTGGATCGTCTTCTGCACATCGGCCGAGATGCGGTCCTGCAGCCCGGCGGCTGCGAGGACCGGGGCGTAGGGCTTGAGGGCGAGCTCGGCGCTGGCCAGCGCCATCACCTGCTCGGTGCAGCCGAACGGATAGTCGGCCAGGGCATTCAGCCCGGCGACCAGCCGCACCAAAGCGGGGTCGGCCGCCATCGCCACCGACGCGGTGTAGGAGCCGGGGCGGACGTCGCCGGGCGCCGCCAGCAGCTCCTGCGTGGCGCCCGGCGCCAGCTCGACGATCCGGCGTTCTCGCAGCGGCGGCCGGTCCGGCCGGATCGGCAGCGCGATCTCGACCGCGTCGCCGGCCTTGTCGGCGTCGCGCTGCAGCAGCAGCCGCAGCTTCGCCGTGTCCTGGCCCGGCGCCGGGTCGGGCACCGAGACCGGGAAGCTGATCCTCGCCGGCCGGTTGCCGTCCCAGGCGAAGGCGCGGTCCTTCGACCCCTGCACGGTCAGCCCGTCGACGCTGATGCCGGCGCGGCCGGAGCCGCCCGGGCCCTCGACCACGCGGCCGACCAGCCCGGCGTCGAAGCTGTCGCCCGGCCGCACGAAGCGGGGCAAAGCGGGCTGGGCCACGATCGGCTGGCGCACCTTGACCTCGCCGGTGCCGAATCCGAAGCGGTCCGGCCCGCTGGTGACCACGGCGCGCATCTTGTAGACGGTCAGCGTGTCCGGCAGCTTGACCTTGACCTTGGCGGTGCCGTCGGGCCCGACCTGGACATGCGGCAGGTAGATCGGCACCGGGTTGAAGTTGCGGCGGACGGAGATGTTCTCCACCCCCCATTCATCGGTCGCCTCGTCGCCGCCCGGCACCTCCTCCAGCGGGATCACGCCGAAGGCCATGTTGCGGGTGTCGCGCGCCGCCATCTGCGACAGGCGGGCGACGATGAACTTCGGCAGCGGGTCCAGCGGCTGCTCCCGGGCCAGGGACAGCACCGCCTGGTCGACCATCCAGAAGGTGGCCTCGCCGGCCAGCGGCTTGCCCTTCAGGTCGGCCAGATGCAGCGTCACCTCGATCTCCTGCGCCGGGCGGGCGCTGGGCGGCGCGTCCAGCGTCACCGCCACCTGGTTCTCGACCTGCGTGACCTTGACCCAGGCGGTGGTCGCCAGCGTCACCGGCTTGCCCTGGTCGAAGGGCGCGGTGGCGGCCTGGGCCTCGCCGGGCAGGCGCCCGCGCATGATCAGGAAATGCACCGGCAGCCGCGGCATCTGCGCCTTGCGCGCCGGCACGGCATAGCGGCCGAAGCCGTTGGCGATGTCGACCCAGTCATAGCGGAACTGGCCCTCCGGCTCCTCCACCACGGCCAGGGCGCGGGCGGTCTGGAACGGGCTCTCGATCACCAGCGTCGCGGTCTCGCCGGGGACGTAGGCTTGCCTGTCGGCGGTGACGGTGACGTTCTGCCCCGGCGGGCGCGACCAGGTCACCGGCGTGTCGCCGGCGGCGAACAGGTCGACCTTCACCGACTGGCTGCGGCCGATCTTGTCGGCGGCTTCGACCGAGACGATGTAGACCCCGGCCTCCGGCAAGGCGAAGTGCAGCGCCTGGACGTCGGCGGTGGAGGTGATCTTCCGCTCCTCCAGCGTCTCGTCGATCACCTGGGTGACGTATTTGGCCGAGCCCTGGCTGAAGTCGCTGGCCTGCAGCACCGAGTTCCAGTTGCGATGGATCAGCTTCACCGTCATCTCGACGCCCGGCAGCGGCTTGCCGGCGGCGTCGACCGCCAGGATCTCCGGGTCCACCGCATCCGCCTTGGGCAGGTAGCGCGGCACCTTCAGCCCCAGGGTGAAGGGCGGCAGCGCCACCACATGCTGGGTGCTGCGGATCTGCATGTCGTCATCGCCGGTGACCGTGGCCTCGACCACGTAGCGGCGCGGCTGGGCGGTCGGCTCGATCGTCGGGTCCAGCGTGATCTGGGCCGACCCGCCGGCATCGGTCTTGCCGTCCTGCTGCAGCACCGGGGTGGAGCGGAACTCATGCTCGCCCGAGAAGCGGGAATCGCTGGAGAACTGGAAGCCCTCGCGCCCCGGCGGGGTCCAGCTGTACGGGAACTGCGTCACCCGCCACTTGATCGGGCGGTCGGCCAGGAGGCCGCCGGCGAAGTAGCGGGCCAGCAGCGAGACCTGGAGCTGGCTGTCCAGCGGCGCCGAATCCGGGCCGTTCAGCAGCACCTCGAAGGTCGGAAGCTTGTAGGCCTCCTTCTTGAACGGCACCTGGCCGCATTCGTCGCCGTCGGGGTCGACGAAGCGCACGCTGTAATCGCCGGTCGCCTCGGTGGTCTCGTCGAAGCGCTGGTAGAAGCCGCCATTGCCGTCCAGCGTCACCGGCATCCGCCATTCCTGGTCGTCCGGGCCGTTGACCACGACCTCGCCCTTGCCGTTGGCGAAGGACAGGCCGCCGCCGAGATAGGAGCGGACGAAGCCGCGGATCTCCACCGCCTCCTCCGGCCGGTAGATCGGCCGCTCGGTGAAGACATGGCACAGCATCTGCGGCCGTTCGCGCCGCGCCGCGACATCGCCGAAGCCCCAGGCCAGCCAGGATTCGTCCGGCTTGGTCCAGTTCTCCTGCGCGTATTGCGCCGGGCCGTTCTCCGGCTCCAGCACCAGCGTGTCGGTGCCCTTGACCACGACGATGCGCCGGATCTCCGGCTCGGCGGCATAGGCGCCCTTCGGCGCCCAGGTGAAGCCGCCATCGGCCCCGGTGACGCCGCGGGCGAGGGTGACGAACTGGTCGTCGCGCACGCCCTCCAGCCGGATCTCGGCGCCGTCGACCGGCTTGGCGCTGTTCAGCGAGGTGACGGCGAAGCGGATGCGCTGCGGCTCCTCCACCGTCGACAGGGTCAGGTCGGTGACCTGCAGCCGCAGCCAGCGCCGGTCGGCGCCGTCGACCGGCCGCAGCCCGACCAGATAGGTGCCGGGCTGGCTGGGGCCGGCGATCTTCGCCAGCAGCGGCTTGAGGTCGAGGCCGAACTTGGCCGAGATGCCGCCGCGCAGCGACGGCAGCGGCAGCAGCTCGGACACCGCCGGCGAGCCCAGCGCAGCGATCCGCTCCGCCATCGCGTCGCGGTCGATCGCCGCCGCATCCTTCCAGGGCGACGGCTCGTTGCCGGCCAGCGGCGGCGTGGTGTCGTCCTGGGTGGTCAGGCCCTCGGCCGGGAACGGCCAGAAGTCGCGGCCCAGCGGGTCGATGCGGTGGATGCGGATGTCGGCGCGGTCATAGCCATGGCCGCGCAGCGGCACCATCTGCGGGCCGAACCGCTCGCTGATGCCCTGGCCGGCGTCCCAGGCCAGGGCCGGCAGGTCGGGCGGGAACACGAAGCGGGCGTTGGTGGCGGGGCCGGACAGGGCGCGGCCGCGCACATCCTTCAGGCTGCCGGGGTCGACCCGCAGGGTGTAGACCGTGTCGGGCAGGAACCGGCCGGTCAGGGTCAGGTCGCGGCCGTCGGGCTCCAGCGCCAAATCGTCGACCGCCGGGGTGAGGCGGAACACGTCGCGGGCGCGGACCAGATCCAGCGCCTCCGGCTCGTTCGAGAAGCGCAGGCGCAGCCGGCGCTCGCCGGTCGGCCGCGCCTCCTCGCCCTCATAGGCCGGCGGCTGGCTGCAGCGCAGCACGCCGTCCTGCAGATCCTGCTGGAAGCTGCCGCCGCAGGCGGTGTCGGTGACCGTGAACGGCGCGGCGCTGCGCAGCCGCAGCTCGAAGATCGGGTCGTCCAGCCCGGCGGCGTCGGACAGGCGCAGCCGCAGGATCGCCATCCGCCCATCCGGAATCGGCTGGCGCAGGGCCACGACATAGCCCTGCTGGGCGGCGCGGTCGGCCCGCTCCAGCGCCTTGATGGTGAAGTCCTGCGCCGTCAGCTGCTGGCTGCCCTGGCCCCCGATGTTGGGTAGGGCGAAGCCGGGCAGGGGCCGCAGCTCGATGGTCAGCAGCCGGGCCAGGGCCTGGACGTCGACCGGGTCGGCGAAGGTCAGGCCGATGGTGTCGAGATCGGCGATGCCGTCCGGCTGGTCGGCCGGGCTGGTGGCGACCGGCGTCGGCAGCAGCGGCATCAGCTCGGTGGCGTGGCCGGCGGAGGTGACGGTGACGCGGCGCAGTGGCTCCCACGGCTCGGCCGGGCGGAACTGCAGCACGCGGGGGCCCAGCCACTGCCAGGCGCCGGGCTGGTCCGGCGACAGCGTCGCGTATTTCGCCGGGTCGTCCTCGGGCCCGCCGGCGCGCGGGCCGGTGTCGCGGTCGAAGAACACGGTGACCGGGTCCCAGCGGCGCAGGAAGCGCTCCGGCACCACCTGGGCGCCGTCGGCGCGCTGGATCTGGTCCAGTGCGGCCGGCGGAGCGGTCTGGGCGGCGGCCGGCGCGGCCAGCGGGCCGGCGACCAATGCGAGAGGCAAGTGATGACCCGCCTTCCCCTCATC
>NZ_JBQJIK010000077.1:0-41111 GCF_052078665.1 Inquilinus sp. CA228
GCTCAGCCCGCGCCGGCCGCCCCGATCGCCCCGACCCAGCCGGCCACTGCGGCCGACACCAGCACCGTGCCGTCGGCCCGGGTCGCCGCCCGGCTGATCGAGGCGCTGCGCCGCTGGCCGCAGCCGCCGATGGTGACCGCGGCGCCCACGGCGGACGCGGCGCCCAAGGCCCCGGATCCCTTCGCCGAACTCTATGCCCGGCTGCGCGGCCACGCCGCCAATGGCGAGATGCCGGCGGTGCAGGCCGGCCGTTACGAGCTGGTCGGCATGGCGCTGCTCGAGCACGGCGCCGAATCGACCCAGATGCTCGACGCCGACCTGCTGCTGGTGCAGGCCGCCCAGGCCCTCGACGCGCGCGACGAGGCCCGCCGCGGCCTGGCCGCGGCGGCGCCCCTGATCGGCCGGCTGGGCAGCGGCGAGAGCCGGCGGTCGCGGCAGTCGTTGGAGGCGGCGACGGCCTGGCTGGGGCTGCGCATCGTCGCCGCCGACCTGCTGGAGGCGATCGAGGCGGCGAAGGCCGATCCGCTGGACGGCACCACCGCCGACCGCATGGCCGAGCGGCTGGACCAGATCGAGCAGGTCATGGCCCAGGCCCAGGACGGCGTCGACGAGCTGGCGGCCCAGGCCCTGTTCCTGCGCGCCGCCGTGCTGGCCTCGGCCGGGCGGATGCCGGACGATGCCGAGCTGAAGGCCGAGATCGACCGCCTGCTGAAGTAGGCTGCCGCAGCGGTAGGCGCTTTCGAATGGCGCCATGCCGAGCATCGCCAAACCCTGCCGTACGCTTCGCTCCATACCTGTTCGTCGCTGCTAGGCGCCGCACGCAACGCTACCCTTGCATTACAATGTGTTCACTTTACGCCATACTTTACATTCGATATGATGAATATGGTCGTTCGGAAGCGGCACACAGCCGTACCTTTAATGTTCGGCTTTACGCCCTACTTGACATTATGTACCGTGATTCCGCACGGGGAGACACACCAATGGAAATGCGCGACACCTTCGATCCGCTCTTCGGGGCGGAGCGTAAGGAGATTCCCCTCGCCGCCGCGCCGCTCGCACGTGTAGTGGCGCAAGTCCGCTTCGCAGAGATCGTCTCCATCGAAAAGAGGGCCTTTATCGCCGAGTTTCAGGAGGCGATCAGAGGCGATTATCCGAGGTTCGCCGGCGAGGAAGTCCAAGTCGTGGTTGGCGTCGGGATGCAGCCCGACATTCGCCGCGATCAGATTTGGCGTTTCTATGACGACCAGGGCATCTGGCGCGTCTCGTTGACCTCAAACTTCGTTGCGCTGGAAACGACCGCCTACGAGTCTCGCTCGGACTTCATGGAGCGCTTTCGGGCTGTGCTTGACGCACTTGCGCGAACGATCGCTCCGACGCACGTCAACCGGATCGGTGTTCGGTATGTCGACCACATCCGGTCGCCGCACTCGGACGATATGGATGAGATGGTTAATCCGCAGATGCTCGGGCTCGTCACATCCGACCTGCGCGAGCATATTCAGCACTCCATCAGCGAGACCCTATGTGAGGTGGCAGAGGGACAACTTCTCGCGCGATGGGGCCTGCTGCCTCCCGACGGCACTCACGACCCGGCAGTCATGCCCGCAGCTGATAAGCAATCTTGGTTCCTGGATCTTGACGTGTTCCAGGAGCATGGGCGAGAGTCTGTGCCGTACGATTCTGCTCGCCTTCAGGCAGTTGGGCTTGCATTGGCAACCCGTGCGTACTCATTTTTCCGGTGGGCAACCACCGACAAATTCATATCTGCCTATGGTGGCAAATCATGACTTTTTCGCACGCGCTGAGTCCCAAGGAATCGAAAGCTTACGGCGCTTACGAGGAGATTGACCCTCGCAAACCGCGGTGGACCCGTGGCTTTGTGGTTATCCTCCGATCGCTTACGGGTTGGAACGGCCGTGACATTGGAGAAGGGACCACCACTGCACCCGATCGCGCACTGGAACTCCGACACTCAATCGCATCTCCATGGCGAGATCATACGGCAAGTGAGAAGCCTATAGTCGACGAGCCGTCGCAAGCGACTGACGTGCCTGGAATGCTGGCCGAGACGAAGCGGTTAACTGGCTGGAGTTGGGAGACTCTTGCGACCACCCTGGGTTGCACTCGTCAAGCGGTGCATGGATGGACTCTCGGTCGCGAGATAAACCAGGACAATCTCGCTCGTCTTGGCAGACTCCATGCGGCTGTGAAATTTGTCGATCGCGGAAGCGCCGAGGCTAATCGCATTCTCCTCGCACTGGACGCTGGTGATGGCCTGACGTGGATCGAACTGCTCAAGCAGGGCGAATTCACGTTCGTCTGCGAACGGCTGGGCCGGGGAACTGCTCGCCCAAGTTCGACATGGGCGCCGCTTGTTCCTGGGAAATCCGCGGACCGGCAGCATTGGTTCGACCGATTGGCCGTGGACGGGGAGAGCATCGATCCAGATGCGCAGTTTGCGCTACGTGGAGAGAAGAAGCGCGTGGCTATCCGGCGGAGAGAGTGAATGTCGCCAGCCGGTGAGGCTGATGCCGCTCTGGTAAAGGCACTTGAGGATTGGCGCCAAGGTGATTGCATCTTGGCGCCAATCCAATTTATCGAGGCGGACGGACTTGAAGGTGGAGCCCTCACTGTCGGGTCCTGGGATGTCCCCGGCCTCGTCGTGATCACTCAAACCTGCGATATCGTTAACTTCGGCCCCGGCAAAGAGTCGGTTGTCGTATGTCCACTCGTTGAGCTCTCCGACGCGACGCTCATCGAGGTAGCTACTGGGCGTACTCCTCGAGCAGCTCTTCTAGAGCATCCGCCAAAGCCGAATCTCGCAATCGATCTGGGTCGGATGATGTCCCTCCGAAAGGAGGTTCTTGCCACGCTCACGCGCCACGTCGGCGTTTCCACTGATGAAGCCCGTGTGCGGCTTGCGGATGCGCTTCAGCGTAAGCATGGCCGGTTTGCCTTCCCGGACGCCTTTAATGAACACGTTTTAAATGTGTTAAAAAAGAAAATTGCCCGTGCTCATAAGAGCTCCGGCTCGCCGGCTGGAAAGGCCTATCGGTCAATTCGCTATACCCGCGTGCGAGGGGCTCCAAACTGGGAAGCCGAACATGTCACGGTTGGCTTTTGGTTCGTGCTGCACGACCCGAGCCAACGAGAGGTCAGCCTTAGCGAGATTGACAAGGCAGTTGGCGAATTGCTCGAAGGACTTGTCTGGCCGGACGGCTTTGCTGCTGAGCGGCCGGCGTACGAGCTTCGGACAATGGACGAAATGACGGCGAGGGAATGGAACGAAAGCCAGTTGGTTGATTGGGAATTCATCTCAAACCGTTCCAGGCCCGAGTCCGCTGGAAGCTAGTTTGTCGAATTTTCCCGCTCCAACGGTGGAGAGGTAACTCCTCCGACGGGGCGGACGCTCGTTCTTTTCCCGGACTCCCAGGAGGGCCGCCGCCGGTGCCCGTCCAGGCCCAGCCGAGCATCCGCCATCGCATAATGTTGCCGCCACCGGACAAACGGCAGCAGCAGGACCAGAACTGACCTCGCGGACCCTCACCGCTGGTTATGACATCCCGAAGCCCCGATCCTGGCCAGCCCCCGGATTCCCGCTACACTCGCGGCGATCGTTGGTGAGGAGCCCGCATCGTGGATATCAGGCGTCCCTATCTGCTGTTCCTGGGGGATGCCCCCGACCAGCTCGCCGCCAAGACCGCCTATGGCGTGGCGCAGTGGCGCCGCGAGGTCTGCGTCGGCCAGCTGCGGCTGGACGGCTGCCGCGCCACCTGCGGCCTGCCCGACCTGACGCTGGAGGAGGCGGCGGCCAAGGGCGCGCAGACCCTGATTATCGGCGTCGCCAACCGCGGCGGCCGGATCTCGGAGGCCTGGCAGGACACCATGCTGCGGGCGCTCGAACTCGGCATGGACATCGCCTCCGGCCTGCACAACCGCATCGCCGACCTGCCGGCGGTGGCGCAGCGCGCCCAGGCGCTGGGCCGCAGCCTGTTCGACGTGCGCCACCCGGACCGCGACTTCGACGTCGCCACCGGGGCCCCGCGCCAGGGCCGGCGCCTCTTGACCGTCGGCACCGACTGCTCGGTCGGCAAGATGTTCACCTCGCTGGCGCTGGAGCGCGAGATGAAGGCCCGCGGCCTGAAGGCCGATTTCCGCGCCACCGGCCAGACCGGCATCCTGATCGCCGGCGGCGGCGTCTCGGTCGACGCCGTGGTCGCCGACTTCATCTCCGGCGCCACCGAATGGCTGTCCCCGGAGGCCGAGACCGACCATTGGGACCTGATCGAGGGCCAGGGGTCGCTGTTCCACGCCTCCTATGCCGGCGTCTCGCTCGGCCTGCTGCACGGCGCCCAGGCCGAGGCGCTGGTGATGTGCCACGAGCCCGGGCGGCCGCATATGCGTGGCCTGCCGCACTTCCCGCTGCCCGACCTGGCCGACTGCATCGCCCTGAACGAGCGCTGCGCCCGGCTGACCAACCCGGACGCCAGGGTGGTGGGGCTGGCCTTCAACACCTCGGCGCTCGACCCGCAGGCGGCGGAGCGGGCGCTGAAGGAGGCCGAGGACCGCTTCGGCCTGCCGACGGTCGACCCGGTGCGCACCGGCGTCGGCGCCATCGTCGATCGGCTGCCGACCCCGGTCGCCGCCGAATGACCGGTCGCCGGCTTTCGGTGCGCGAGGCGGTGTGGCCGATCCGCGGCGTCTTCACCATCTCGCGCGGCAGCCGCACCGAGGCGCGGACGCTGATCGCCGAGATCGTCGCCGGCGGCGCGGTCGGCCGCGGCGAGTGCACGCCCTATGCCCGCTACGGCGAGAGCCTGGAGAGCGTGGCGGCCCAGATCGAGAGCGTGGTCCAGGCGATCGCCGACGGTGCCGACCGGCCCGGCCTGGAAGCGCTGCTGCCGCCGGGCGCGGCGCGCAACGCGGTCGACTGCGCCCTGTGGGACCTGGAGGCCAAGCTGGCCGGGGTGCCGGCCTGGGCCGTGGCCGGGATCCCGGAGCCGGGCCCGGTCACCACCGTCTACACGCTGAGCCTGGACACGGTGGAGAAGATGGGCGAGGCGGCCCGGCAATCGGCGCACCGGCCGCTGTTGAAGCTGAAGCTGACCGGCGACGGTGACCTGGAGCGGGTGCAGGCGGTGCGCGCCAACGCGCCGGCCAGCCGCCTGGTGGTCGACGCCAACGAGGCCTGGTCGATCGCCCATCTCGAGCGCTTCGGCCCGGCCTTCGCCGCGCTCGGCGTCGAGGTGATCGAGCAGCCGCTGAGGGCGTCGGAGGACGACGCGCTGCTGGGCTTCGAGAGCCCGATCCCGCTCTGCGCCGACGAGAGCTGCCACGACACCGCCAGCCTGGAGCACTGCGCCGGCAAATACGCCATGGTGAACATCAAGCTGGACAAGGCCGGCGGCCTGACCGAGGCGCTGCGGCTGCGTGCCGCAGCCCGCGAGCGCGGCTTCGCCGTGATGGTCGGCTGCATGGTCGCCTCCTCCCTCGCCATGGCGCCGGCGACCCTGGTCGCCCAGGGGGCGGAACTGGTGGATCTCGACGGACCGCTGCTGCTGGCCCAGGACCACGATCCTGCCCTGCGCTACGACGGCGCCACGGTGTACCCGCCGGAGCCGTCGCTATGGGGCTGAGACCGCCCCGGCCCGCTGCGCAAGGCAGGATTTCCTTTCGATCGTAACGACCTGACTCGAAATCTGGACGCGTCACCCCTAGATGAGGGAGGCTGTGCTGCGAGGGGCGGACCATGGGCGTCGTGATCGAGAAAGAGAATCCGATGACGAGCTGTACCGGCTCACCCACGCTGGACTGGCTGCTCTATGAGGCGCCGGGCATCCGCGACATCGGCCAGCTGCTGGAGGAATTCTGCAACCGCCTGGTCGCCGAGGACGTCCCGGTCACGCGCGGCCTCGCCATCATCCCGGCCCTCCACCCGCTCTATTTCGGCACCGCCTATATCTGGCGCGGCACCGGCGCGATCGAGCGGCGCCGCGGCCTGTGGGAGAACCGGAACTCGCCCGAATACCAGGACAGCCCGATCCGCGTGGTGATCGAGGACGGCGCGGACGCGCTGCGCCGCCGCCTGACCGGCCCGAAGGCGCAGCTCGACTTCCCGGTGCTGGAGGAGTTCCGCGACGAGGGGCTGACCGACTACGCCCTGTTCGGCCTCGCCTTCACCAGCGGGCGCCGCTCCGCCATCTCCTTCGCCACGCGCGAGGAGGGCGGGTTCAGCGAGGCGGCGCTGGAGAGGGTCGACCGGCTGATGCCGATCCTGACCCGGCTGATCGAGATCCATGCCCTGCGCGCCACCGCGGTCGACCTGCTGGACACCTATGTCGGCCACGACGCCGGCGCCCGCATCCTGAACGGCCAGATCCGCCGCGGCATGTCGGAATCGCTTCACGCCGCGATCTGGTACTGCGACCTGCGCGACTTCACCGCGATGAGCGAGAAGGTCGGGCGCGAGGAGATCGTCGCCTCCCTCGACAGCTATTTCGAGACGATGGCCGCGGCGGTGCAGGAATCCGGCGGCGAGATCCTGAAGTTCATCGGCGACGCCATGCTGGCGATCTTCCCGGTGGATGAGGAGCAGGGCGTGCAGGACGCCGCGTCCAAGGCCCTGGCCGCCGCCGCGGTGGCCGAGCACGGCATGGCCGCGCTGAACGTCAAGCGCGTCGAGGAAGGCCGGCAGGCGCTCGACTACGGCCTGTCGCTGCATATCGGCGAGGTGATGTACGGCAATATCGGCGCCGCCGACCGGCTGGACTTCACCGTGATCGGCCCGGCGGTCAACCTGGCCAGCCGGGTCGAGGCGCTGTGCCGCATCACCGGCCGCCGGCCGCTGATGACCGACGCCTTCCGCCGCGCCGTCGGGGTCGAGGCCGAGCCGATGGGCCGGTTCAGCCTGCGCGGCGTGTCGGAGGAGCAGGAGGTGTTCAGCCCGGTACGCCTGCCGCTCCCGGCCGAAGCCGCCGCCGAATAGCTCAAGGCCCGCCTGACGCCTGTTGATCGGAGGCCGCGACCGTGCCGTCGGCCACGGCACGCCGGGCCTCGCCGCGCAGCTCGGCGCCCGAGGGCAGGCCGGTCCCCGGATGCAGCATCCAGTCGGCGACATCGCGCTGCGGCGTGCGCCGGCCGAGATCGCGCAGCAGCCAGTGCCAGCCGCGGCTGTAGGAGGCGACGACAAAGTCCGGCCGTCGCGGCAGGCGGCGCAGCAGCAGGTTGACCGAGGTCGGCGCCAGCACCTGCTCATGCTCGCCCAGCAGCACCAGGGTCGGCTGCGGGATCTCCGCCGCCGCGTCCGAGCCGCGGCCCATCAAATCGACCAGCCCGTCGATCGTGTCGACCCGGGTCGCCCGGATGTAGAGCGGGTCGCGGCCGAGCGCGATCAGCATCGGCACGTTGTCGCTGGCCTGGACGCCGAGATTGCGCCCGGTGAAGGTCATCGCCGGGATCAGCCGGCGGGTCAGCCACAGCGCCACCCGCGGGATGGTGTCCATGCTCTGCCGACCCCAGGTGGCCGGGGCGGACAGGATCAGCCCGGCCATCGGCGGGTGGTCCGGCCCGGTCGCGGCCAGGATGGCCACCGCGCCGCCCATGCTCTCGCCCAGCAGATAGGCCGGCACGCCGGGATAGCGCGCCTCCAGCAGCTGCAGCGCAGTGGCGGCGTCGGCGGCCAGCGTCTCCGCCCCCGGCCAGATGCCGCGCCCGGCGGTGTCGCCGAAGCCGCGCTGGTCATAGGCATAGGTGGCGATGCCCAACGCGCCCCAGAACCGCGCCGGATCGTCGAAGGCCCGGCCGTATTCGTTGAAGCCGTGCAGCGCCAGCACCACCGCGCGGGGCCGCTCGACCGGCCCCCAGTGCCGCAGCGGCAGGCGATAGCCGTCGGCCGCGATCACGGCGTCGGCCTCCAGCCGCGGCGCCCCGTTCGACGCGCCCATCGGCTGGACCATCGCTCCGCAGGCGGCGACCAGGAGGAGGGCGAGGAGGGGCAGGAGACGGGCGAACAACCCGGGAGCGTATCCCTTTCCTGTCCCCCCTCCCCTTGCGGGAGGGGGACTAGGATTTGCCTTCGTCGTGGATCTGTCGCTCACCAGCATGGCCCCATTTCATCCGCCGGCGGCGTCAGGATCAAGGCGTCGCGACCTCCTGAGGCAGCCGGCCTTCCAGCTCGTCGCGCCGTTCACGGAACAGGGCGACCAGGGAATCCATCACCCGGCGCACCCGCGACAGGGCCCGCAGGTCGCGATGCACCAAGAGCCACTGGTCGACCCCGACCTCCTCCACCACCGGCCGAAGCCGGCGCAGGCCGGGATCCGGATCGCCGGCATAGCAGGGCAGCAGCCCCACCGCCTCGCCGCTGCGCACCGCCTGCTGCAGCACCAGCCAGTTGTTGACCCGCACCGCCGGCCGGGCGCCCTGCAGCAGCTCCGCCACCCAGGCCTGGCCGGGCATGTAGGCATGCTCCTCGTCGAAGCCGGCCCAGGTCGCGCCGCGCAGCCCCTCCCGCGTCGTGTCCGGCACCTCGCGGCCGCGGCCGGCATAGATCGCGTACTCGACGCGCCCCAGCCGCCGCGCCACCAGGCTCGACACGTCCGGCACCTGCTCGCGGATCAGCAGGTCGGCCTCGCGCCGCGACAGGTTGGCCAGCATGTGGCTGGCCGCCAGCTCGATCTCGATGCATTGCAGGCCGCGCCGCAGCCGCGGCAGATGGTCGGCCAGGAACCCGGTCATCGCCTCGCCGGCCGAGACCCGCACCGTGCCATGCGCGGTGTCGCCGAGGCCGGCGCTGCGGCGCTGGATCGATTCGGCCGCCCGCTCCATCGCCTCGGTGTCGGCCAGCAGCTCTTCGCCCGCCGCGGTCAGGACGAAGCGGTCGGGCAGCCGGTCGAACAGCCGGGCGCCGATCGACTCCTCCAGGCTGCGCACTCGCCGCGCCACGGTGGGGTGGCTGACCTGCAGCCGCCGCGCCGCCGCGGTCAGGTTGCCCTCGCGCGCCAGGGTCAGGAACACGCGCAGATCGTCCCAGTCGGCGGCCATGGCCCGTTCTCCCACACCGATGTGCCTGAACAGAAACGTACAGCCCATCCTCGAATTTGTCGAATTCCGTTCACCAGCGTTCACATTATCGTCAGGTCGGGGCCGGCCCGACCCATCCGACGCCTGACTTATCCAAGGGGGGCCGACCGGCAGCGTCTTTTCATCAGAGGGAATGCGTGATGCATTTCGAACCGCGCCTGTGGCAGTTCACCCAAGGGGTCCGCGCCCGCATCGCCTGGGCGGTCGGGATCGGCCTGGTCTCAGTGGCGCTCGGCGTCGCCCGGCTGGCCCTGCTGGGCTGGCTGATCGGCCAGGTCTTCGCCGGCCGGCCGCTGGCCGAGCTGGTGCCGTCGATCGTCCTGATCGCCGGCGTCATGGTGCTGCGCGGCGTCGCCGAATACGGAAGGGTGATGGTGGCGCACGAGACCGCGTCGCGCGTCCAGGCCCGGCTGCGCCGCACCATCTTCGACCGGATCGCGGCGCTGGGGCCGGGCACCGTGGCCCGCCGCCGCTCCGGCGCGCTGACCCTGTCGCTGATCGACGGGGTGGAGCAGCTGGAAGTCTATTTCGGCCAGTTCCTGCCGCAATTCCTGATCGCGCTGCTGACCCCGATCCTGATCTTCGCCGCCATCGCCTTCGTCGACCTGCCGGTGGCGGCGGTGATGCTGGCCTTCGCCCTGATCGCCCTGTTCGGTCCGGCGCTGTGGCACCGGCGCGAAACCGGCAGCTCGCTGCAGCTGCGCCAGGTCTATGCCGATTTCGCCGCCGAGTTCCTGGATTCGGTGCAGGGCCTGGCGACGCTGAAGGCCTTCGGCCAGAGCGGCGCGCGGGCCGTGACCTTGAAGCTCAAGGCGCAGTCGGTGTTCCGCAGCACTATGCGGGTGCTGGGGACCAATGTGCTGGCCCGCGGCATCACCGACAGCGCCATCGCCAGCGGCGCCGCCGCTGCCCTGGCGCTGGGCGCCTGGCGGGTCGAGTCCGGCGCCATGGCCCTGTCGGCGCTGCTGGTCATCCTGATGCTGGGGGTCGAGATCTTCCGGCCGATGCGCGAGCTGCGGTCGGTGCTGCACCAGGGCATGGTCGGCCTGTCCGCCGCCCAGGGCATCTACCAGGTGCTGGACGACACGCCGGAGGTGGCGGATGCGGCCCCGGCGGCGCTGGCCCGGCCGCTGGACCCGACCATCACCTTCGACGGCGTGCGCTTCCGCTATCCCGGCACCCGCCGCACCATCCATGAGGCGCTGAGCTTCGAGGCCCGGGCCGGCGAGCGCATCGGCCTGGTCGGCCCGTCCGGCGGCGGCAAGTCGTCGATCGTGCGCCTGCTGCTGCGCTTCTACGACCCGGAGGCGGGGACCATCCGCCTGGGCGGGCACGACCTGCGCGGCCTGTCCTTCGGCCAGATCCGGTCGATGATCTCGGTGGTGAACCAGGACACCTTCCTGTTCCACGGCACGGTCGAGGACAACATCCGCATGGGCCGGCCGGAGGCGACCGAGGCCGAGGTCGAGGCCGCCGCCCGCGCCGCCAACATCCACGGCTTCGTCCAGTCGCTGCCGCAGGGCTACAGGACCGTGGTCGGCGAGAAGGGCGTGAAGCTGTCCGGCGGCCAGCGCCAGCGCGTCGCCATCGCCCGCGCCCTGCTGCGCGACACCCCGATCCTGGTGCTGGACGAGGCGCTGTCGGCGGTCGACGCCGAGAACGAGGCGGTGATCCAGGAGGCGCTGGACCGGCTGATGCAGGGCCGCACCACCCTGGTGCTGGCGCACCGCCTGTCGAGCGTGATCGGCTGCGACCGTATCCTGGTGCTGGACCGCGGCCGGGTGGTCGAGAGCGGCCCCCATGCCGCGTTGATGCAGCAGGGCGGTGTCTACGCCGGGCTGATGGCCGAGCAGGCGCGCGAATCCGCCGCCGGCACGATCATCGACGCTCCCATCGCGGCCCGCACGGCCGAGTCGGCGCCGACTGCGCCGAGCGCCGCGGCCAAGTCCGAGACCGAAGGCATCCTTAAGGCCGAGGGGCTGGGCTGGGGCCGGCTGGTGGCCGAGCTGATGACGCTGGCCATGCCCTGGAAGGGCAAGCTGGCCCTGACCTTCGCCTTCGGCGTGCTGCGCGTCGTCAGCTTCATCGGCGTCGGGGTGCTGAGCGCCCTGGTGCTGCTGGCGCTGAAGAACGGCGAGCCTTACGGCGCGCTGCTCTGGGCCCTGGCCGTCGTCGCGCCGTTGTCCGGCGTGCTGCACTGGCTGGAATCCTGGATCGCCCATGACATGGCCTTCCGCCTGCTCGCCGACATGCGCGCCGACGTGTTCCGCAAGCTCGACGCCCTGGCCCCGGCCTATCTGGTGCGGCGGCGCACCGGCGACCTGATGGCGCTGGTCACCCATGACATCGAGCTGGTGGAGTATTTCTTCGCCCACACCGTGGCGCCGGCCTTCGTCGCCGTGCTGGTGCCGGCCGCGGTGCTGGCCGTGCTGGTCTGGGCCAGCCCGTGGATCGCGCTGGCGCTGCTGCCCTTCCTGCTGGCGGTGGCCATCAGCCCGTTCCTGATGCGCGGCCGGGTCGACAAGCTCGGCTCCGAGTCGCGGGAAGCGGCCGGCGAGCTCGGCGCCTTCGCCGTCGACTCGGTGCAGGGCCTGGGCGAGATCGTCGCCTTCCAGCAGGAAAGCGCGCGGGGCGGCCGGCTGGACGCGCTGTCGCAGCGCTTCATCCGGCTGCGCCTGCCCTTTTTCGCCGAGCTGACCCGGCAGCAGAGCCTGCTGGAGATCCTGACCGGCCTGGGCGGCCTGGCCGTGGTGGTGACCGGCGCCGCGCTGTCGACCCATGGCGCGATCGATCCCGGCCTGCTGCCGCTGCTGACCATCCTGGCCATGGCGGCGTTCCTGCCGGTGTCGGAGATCGCGCAGGTCGGCCGCCAGCTGGCCGACACGCTGGGCGCCACCCGCCGCATCTACGGGCTGAAGGCCGAGCCGGTGCCGGTCGTCGACGGGCCGGGCGTGCCGGACCATGCCGGCCCGGCGGCGTTGGCGCTGCAGGGCGTCGGCTTCACCTATCCCGGCCAGGGCCGGCGCGCCTTGGCCGGGGTGACGGTCGAGATCCCGGCCGGCAAGACCGTGGCGCTGGTCGGCACCTCCGGCGCCGGCAAGACCACCACGGCGCAGCTGCTGATGCGGTTCTGGGACGTGGATGAGGGCCGGATCATGCTGAACGGCGCCGACCTGCGGGACTACAGTCTCGACGACCTGCGCCGCCGCATCGCCCTGGTGGCCCAGGACACCTACCTGTTCAACGACACGCTGCGCGCCAACATCCTGATCGCCCGGCCGGAGGCGAGCGAGACGGAGCTGGCAGCCGCGATCGGCCACGCCTCGCTGGCCGAGCTGGTCGAGACCCTGCCCGAGGGGCTCGACTCGCCGGTCGGCGAGCGCGGCACGGCGCTGTCCGGCGGCCAGCGCCAGCGTGTCGCCATCGCCCGCGCCTTCCTGAAGAACGCGTCGGTGCTGATCCTGGACGAGGCGACCTCGCATCTCGACACGGTGAACGAGCAGGCGGTGCGCCGGGCGCTGGACCGGCTGCAGGCCGACCGCACCACCATCGTCATCGCCCATCGCCTGTCGACCGTGCGCGACGCCGACCTGATCGTGGTGCTGGACGAGGGCCGGGTGGCGGAGACCGGGACCCACGCGGCGCTGCTGGCCCGCGGCGGGCTCTACGCCCAGCTGGTCTCGCGCCAGCTCGCCTCGGCCCAGGCGGCGCAGTGAGTGGGCGATCGTGGTTTCATATCGTCCGTGATATGATATGATAGTTGATGATACGAGCGGTTCTCGACACCAACATTCTGGTTTCGGCTCGTCGCAGCCGGATGAGCGCCTCCAACGCGCTTCTCCGTGCGGTCGATCAGCGACGCTTTCGGATGTTGGCAAGCGTTCCGCTCTTTCTGGAGTACGAAGCCGTGTTGTGCAGGCCCGAGCACTTGCTGGCGGCCCGCTTGACGCCCGAGGCGGTCGCGGGGTTCCTGGACTATCTTGCCGGGCTGGTCGCACCGGTGAGGCTGCACTATCTGTGGCGGCCGCAGCTCGGCGACGTGGCGGACGAAATGGTCCTGGAAACGGCGATCAATGGCCGGGCGGACTGTATCGTGACCTTCAACGCCGGGCATTTCGCACCGGCGGATCGGTTCGGGATCCAGATCGTCTCGCCTGCAGAGCTGCTGAGGAGGATCGGATGAGCAAGGCCAACTACGCGCTGCGGCTTCAGCCTTCGCTCAAAAGCGCGGCGGAGCGCTTGGCGGCGGCTGAAGGCACCAGCCTGAATCAATTCATCAATGTCGCCGTGGCCGAAAAGCTGTCGGCGCTCGAAACGGAGGAATTCTTCCGGAAGCGGGCAGCCGCGGGAGACCGGGCAGCGTTCCTGCGCTTTCTCGACGAGGCCGGTGACGAGCCGCCGGCCGACGAGGACGCCGGCTGAGGCAACCTACTCCCCCGCCGCCCTCCGGGCCGCGGCGCCTTCGCCGGTCAGCTGCAGGAAGATGTCCTCCAGGTCGGTCTCCTCGGTGGTCAGGTCGGCGATGCGCACGCCGGCCTGGTCCATCAGGGTCAGCAGGTCGCCCAGCCGGGTCTCGCTCGGCCGGTAGCGCACCACCAGCCGGGCCGCGCCGGCCAGCTCCATGCCGCGCGCGGCCAGGGCCGGCGGCAGCGCGTCCAGCGGCTCGCTCAGGGTTACCACCAGGGTCTTGCTGTCGATGCTGGAGAGCAGGTTGGCGGTGCTGTCGCAGGCGACGATGCGGCCCTGATCGATGATCGCGATCCGGTCGCACAGCTCCTCCGCTTCCTCCAGGTAATGCGTGGTCAGGACGATGGTGGTGCCGGCCCGGTTCAGCGCCCGGACATGGGCCCACAGGCTGCGCCTGAGCTCGATGTCGACGCCGGCGGTCGGCTCGTCCAGCACCAGCACCGGCGGCGAATGCACCATCGCCTTGGCCACCATCAGCCGCCGCCGCATGCCGCCCGACAGCGTGCGGGCATAGGCGTCGGCCTTGTCCGCCAGCCCGACCGCCGCCAGCAGGTCCGTGGTGATCCGCTCCCGCTTCGGCACGCCGTAGAGGCCGGCCTGCAGGTCGAGGAGCTCGCGCGGGGTGAAGAACGGGTCGATGTTCAGCTCCTGCGGCACCACGCCGATCGCGGCCCGCGCCTGGCGCGTCGCCCGGCCGATGTCGAAGCCCCAGATCCAGGCGTCGCCCGCGGTCTTGGTGACGAGGCCGGCCAGGATGTTGATCAGGGTCGACTTGCCGGCGCCGTTGGGCCCGAGCAGGCCGAAGATCGAGCCGGCGGGAATGTCGAGGTCGATCGGATGCAGCGCCAGCTTGTCCGGCTGCTTGTTGCGCCCGCGATAGGTCTTGGTCAGCCCGCGCAGCCGGATGGCGCTCTCCGGTGCGGCGTTCGGCAGCGGCTCGGCGGCCATGATTCCGTGCGAAATGGTTGATCGGCTTGGCGCCATGGGTATCATCCGGCCGGAATCCGGGCAATGATCGCCCGTCATGCCCTTGCCGCCAGGAATCCCCCCAGCCATGCAGCCCGCCACCCTTCAGCCGTCCGATGTGATCGAGGTCGACCGCGATGTCGAGACCGTCGGGTGCGACGGCGGCGGCGCGCCGCTGGGCCACCCGATGGTCTACTACCCGATCGGGCATGAGCACGAGGTGGTGTGCAACTATTGCGGCCGCCGCTTCGTCCGCAAGGCCAACCGCCACGGCCACTGACCGCGCGGAGGGCGCGATGACGCCCGCTTCGGTCGAGGAGTTCTGCCTGACCCTGCCCGGCGCGGCCTTGAGCGTGCAGTGGGGCGGCGCCCATGTGCTCAAGGTCGGCGGCAAGATCTTCACCATCCTGGCCGGGATGTCGCGCGGCGCGCCCGAGGCCTGGTTCAAGGCGTCGGAGTTCTCCTACATCCTGCTGGTCGAGCAGCCCGGCATTCGCCCGGCGCCCTATCTGGCCCGGGCCAAATGGGTGGCGGCGGAGCTCGGCGCCCTGCCCCCGGACGACCTGCAGGCCTATCTGCGCGAGGCGCACCGCCTGGTCCTGGCCAAGCTGACCCGGGCGGCACGGGCGGAGATCCTGGGGGCGGGGTGAGATGCGTATCCTGGTCGAGATGCGGTGCGGGTCGCATCTGTACGGCACCGCAACGCCCGATTCCGACATCGACCTCAAGGCCGTCTACCTGCCGGCGGCGCGCGACCTGCTGCTGCAGCGGGCCCCCGCCACCATCGTTGAGTCCCGCCCGAAGGATCACGGCGAACGCAACCGGCCCGGCGATGTCGACCGGGAGGTGTTCAGCCTGCAGCGCTATCTGGATCTTCTGGTCGGCGGCCAGCCCATGGCGATCGAGATGCTGTTCGCCCCGGACGGCATGATGACCGGCCCGCCCGATCAGATCTGGCGCCAGCTTCAGGCAGCGGCGCCGCGGCTGGTCAGCCGGCGGGCCGGGTCCTTCGTCCGCTACTGTCGGCAGCAGGCCAACAAATACGGCATCAAGGGCTCCCGCGCCGCCACCGCTCGCCAGGCCCTGGCCGTGCTCGAAGCCGCGGAACAGACCTATGGCGCCGGCAGCCAGCTGGGCCAGGCGGAAGCCATGCTGGAGGCGCTCGCCGCCGGGACCGAGCATGTGGCCCTGGTCGACATCGAGGTCCAGCCCGGGCGCATGGCGCGGCACCTCGACATCTGCGGCCGCAAGGCGCCGTTCCATGCCGCGATCAAGACCGCGCGGGAGCTGGCGGCGCGGCTGGTCGCCGAATACGGGCAGCGGGCGCTGGAGGCGGAGCGCCAGCAGGGCATCGATTGGAAGGCCCTGTCGCACGCCGTGCGGGTCGGGCACGAGGCGCTGGAGCTGTTCACGACCGGCCAGTTGCGGTTTCCCCTGGCCACCGCCAGCCATCTGCTGCGGATCAAGCGCGGCGAGCTGCCCTATGCAGCCGTCGCCGAGGAGATCGAGGTGCTGATGGAGCGGGCCGAGGCGGCCGCGGCGATCTCCGTCCTGCCGATGGAGCCGGACGTGGCTGCGGTGGAGGCAGTCATCATCGAGGCGCATCGCCGGCAGATCCTGGAGAACGGCGCATGACGCAGGATCCGATGATCGACGAGGCGATGCGGGAGCGCATCGGCTCGATCCTGAACGAGATCGAGCGGCGCGAAGGCGCGCGCATCCTGGTCGCGGTGGAATCGGGCAGCCGCGCCTGGCGCTTCGCGTCGCGCGACAGCGACTACGACGTCCGCTTCATCTATGTCCGGCCGGTCGAGGACTATCTTTCGGTCGAGACGCGGCGCGACGTGATCGAGCTGCCGGTCGACGGCACGCTGGACGTGAATGGCTGGGACCTGCGCAAGGCCCTCGGCCTGATCGCCAAATCGAACGCCGTCGTGGCGGAGTGGCTGACCTCGCCGGTGGTCTATCGTCGCGACGACGGCACCGCCGCCCTCCTGCTCGGCCTGGCCAGGGCGTGCGCCCATCTGCCGGCGCTGGCCTATCACTACGACCGCTCGGCGCGCCGCGCCTGGGCGCCGGGGGACGATCCGGTCAGGCTGAAATCCTACTTCTATGCGCTGCGGCCGGCGCTGGCCCTGGATTGGATGCGCCGCAAGGCGGAGCCGCCGCCGATGGACTTGCCGGGCCTGATGGAGGGCATCCCCTTGCCGGACGATCTGCGCGAGGCCGTGGCCATGCTGCTGCTGCGCAAGCGGGCAGCCACCGAGTCCGACACGGCCGAGCGCGTCCCGCCGCTGGAGGCCTACCTGACCGCCACGCTGTCCGAGATGGCGCCGCGGCCGGGCATCTGGGACCGGGCCCCGGCCGTCAAGGCGGTCGACGAGGCGTTCCGGGCACTGTTGCGGCCGGCGCGGGCGGAGATCCTGGGGTCGGGGTGACGGATCGCGGGCTTCCGATCCGCCCGGCACTCCTGTAAGAGGCCGGGACCCGTCTCCGACCGCCCGAGGGGCCATGCCGCGCCAGCCGATCTTCAACGTCCCGCCGATCACGCTGTGGCTGAGCGGCGTGATGGTCGTTGTCTTCGCCGCGCTGCACCTGCTGCCGGAGGCGGCGTGGGATCCGGTGATCATCAGGATGGCCGTGATCCCGGCCCGCTTCGCCGATCTCGGCCAGCAGCCGCCGCTCGATGCCCTGACCGTGCTCGCCTCGCTGGTGTTCTACGGGCTGGTGCATTACGAGCCGATCCACCTGATCGCCAATCTCGGCTTCTTCCTGGCCTTCGGCAGCGTCTGCGAGCGGCACTACGGCCCGCGCCGCTACACCGTGCTGCTGCTGGTCACCACCGTGGTCGCGGCCCTGGTGCAGATCGCCGCCAGCTGGGGCAGCGCCGCCCCGCTGATCGGCGCCTCCGGCGCGGTGTCGGGCTGCATCGCCGCCTTCTGCCGGCTGGCCCTGGCGCGGCACGACCCGGCCGGGCGGCGCCTGGCGCTGAACCTGATCGGCTTCACCATCGTCATCAACGTCGTCTTCGCCGTGATGGGCGGCGGCATCATGGGCCTGGACGCGCAGATCGCCTGGCAGGCGCATATCGGCGGCTTCCTGGCCGGCCTCCTCCTCGGCGCGCCCCGCCGGACGGGATAGGCCGGACGTGACGCGGCGGCCACAGCCGTCCGGGGTGGTCACAATCCTGCAGACTCCACGTTGCAGCACGAGGACGCGCCGCCTATATGACCGGTGAAGCAAGAGCCGCCTCCCGGGCGGCATGGAATCATTGGGGGTCCCGGCGGTGCCTCACCGAGGGCCAGCCGCGACCTGCTGAAGGAATGAGGAAGAGATGAGCAAAGTCATCGGTATCGACCTCGGCACGACCAATTCCTGCGTCGCCATCATGGATGGGGCCCAGGGCCGGGTGATCGAGAACGCGGAAGGCGCGCGCACCACGCCGTCGATCGTCGCCTTCACCGAATCGGGTGAGCGGCTGGTCGGCCAGGCGGCGAAGCGCCAGGCGGTGACCAATCCCGAGAACACCATCTTCGCGGTCAAGCGCCTGATCGGCCGGCGCTACGACGACCCGATGACCCAGAAGGACAAGGGCCTGGTCCCGTACCAGATCGTGTCCGGCGACAACGGCGACGCCTGGGTCGAGTCGCGCAGCCAGAAATATGCCCCGAGCCAGATCAGCGCCTTCATCCTGCAGAAGATGAAGGAGACGGCCGAGAGCTTCCTGGGCGAGAAGGTGACGCAGGCCGTCATCACCGTCCCGGCCTATTTCAACGACAGCCAGCGCCAGGCCACCAAGGATGCCGGCAGGATCGCCGGGCTCGAGGTGCTGCGCATCATCAACGAGCCGACGGCGGCCGCCCTGGCCTATGGCCTGGACAAGAAGGCGACCGGCACGATCGCGGTCTACGACCTCGGCGGCGGCACCTTCGACATCTCGGTGCTGGAGATCGGCGACGGCGTGTTCGAGGTGAAGTCGACCAACGGCGACACCTTCCTGGGTGGTGAGGATTTCGACGCCAAGATCATCGACTACCTGGCCGAGGAGTTCAAAAAGGAGCAGGGCATCGACCTGCGCAAGGACAAGCTGGCCTTGCAGCGCCTGAAGGAAGCGGCCGAGAAGGCGAAGATCGAGCTGTCCTCCTCGGTCCAGACCGAGGTGAACCTGCCGTTCATCACCGCCGACGCGTCCGGCCCGAAGCACCTGAACATCAAGCTGACCCGGGCCAAGCTCGAGGCGCTGGTCGACGACCTGATCCAGCGCACGGTCGAGCCGTGCCGCGCCGCGCTGAAGGATGCCGGGCTGAAGGCCAGCGAGATCGACGAGGTGATCCTGGTCGGCGGCATGACCCGCATGCCCAAGGTCATCGAGACGGTGAAGCAGTTCTTCGGCAAGGAGCCGCATCGCGGCGTCAACCCGGATGAGGTCGTGGCCGTCGGCGCGGCGATCCAGGGCGGCGTGCTGAAGGGCGAGGTCAAGGACGTCCTGCTGCTCGACGTCACCCCGCTGTCGCTGGGCATCGAGACGCTGGGCGGCGTGTTCACCCGGCTGATCGAGCGCAACACCACGATCCCGACCAAGAAGAGCCAGACCTTCTCGACCGCCGAGGACAACCAGACCGCGGTGACCATCCGCGTGTTCCAGGGCGAGCGCGAGATGGCGGCCGACAACAAGATCCTCGGCCAGTTCGACCTGGTCGGCATCCCGCCGGCCCCGCGCGGCATGCCGCAGGTCGAGGTGACCTTCGACATCGACGCCAACGGCCTGGTCAATGTCAGCGCCAAGGACAAGGCGACCGGCAAGGAGCAGGCGATCCGCATCCAGGCCTCGGGCGGCCTGTCCGACACCGACATCGACAAGATGGTCAAGGACGCCGAGGCCAACGCCGCCGGCGACAAGAAGCGCCGTGAGGCGGTCGAGGCGCGCAACCACGGCGATGCCCTGGTCCATTCGACCGAGAAGCAGCTGGCCGAGTTCGGCGACAAGGTCGACGCGGCCGACAAGGCGGCGGTCGAGAGCGCGATCGCCGACCTGAAGTCGGTGCTGTCGAGCGACGACGCCGACCAGATCAAGGCCAAGACCGAGGCCCTGGCCCAGGCGGCGATGAAGATCGGCGAGGCCATGTACAAGGCCAGCCAGGAGTCGGCCGCGGCGCCGGAGGGCGGCGAGCAGGCTTCGGCGAAGCCGGATGACGGCGTGGTCGACGCCGATTTCGAGGAAGTCGACGACGACAAGAAGAAGAAGTCGGCGTGACCGCGGTCGCATGACCACGATACGACGATAAGGGGCAGACACCCGCCCCCGCGAGGGTCCGTGACGGGCCGCGCGGGGGCGGTTTTCATCCGGGCCGGGGCCGGTGCGGCTCTCCCGGTTCGGCACGAGGATCGGCATGGCGAAGCAGGATTTTTACGATCTGTTGGGGGTAGCGCGCGGCGCCGGCGCGGACGAGATCAAGAAGGCCTACCGCAAGCTGGCGATGCAATATCACCCGGACCGCAACCCGGGCGACCAGGCCGCCGAGCACAAGTTCAAGGAAATCAGCGAGGCCTACGACGTCCTGAAGGATGAGCAGAAGCGCGCCGCCTATGACCGCTTCGGCCACGCCGCCTTCGACGGCGCCGGGCCGCGGGGGCCGGGCGGGGCCGATTTCTCCGGCGGCTTCGCCGACATCTTCGAGGAGATGTTCGGCGACTTCATGGGCGGCCGCCGCGGCGGCCAGCGCGCCCAGGCCGGCCGCGGCGCCGATGTCCGCTTCAACCTCGAGATCACGCTGGAGGAGGCGTTCCTCGGCAAGCAGGCCACGGTCAAGGTCCCGTCCTCGGTCGGCTGCGAGGTCTGCGACGGCTCGGGCGCCGAGCCCGGCAGCCAGCCGGTGACCTGCCCGACCTGCGGCGGCGCCGGCCGCGTCCGCGCCAGTCAGGGTTTCTTCACGGTCGAGCGCACCTGCCCCGGCTGCGGCGGCCAGGGCCGGGTGATCAAGAACCCGTGCCGGAACTGCGGCGGCGCTGGCCGCGTGCGCAAGGACAAGACGCTGAAGGTCGACATCCCGCCGGGGGTGGACGACGGCACCCGCATCCGCCTGTCGAACGAGGGTGAGAGCGGCACGCGCGGCGCCCCGCCGGGCGACCTGTACATCTTCCTGTCGGTGCGGCCGCACACACTGTTCCAGCGCGACGGCGCCGACCTGTTCTGCAAGGCGCCGATCCCGATGGCCACGGCGGCGCTGGGCGGGCCGATCGAGATCCCGGCGATCGACGGCGGCCGCGCCAAGATCACGGTGCCGGCCGGCACCCAGTCCGGCGCCCGCTTCCGCCTGAAGGGCAAGGGCATGTCGGTGCTGCGCTCGGCCGGCCGCGGCGACATGTATGTCGAGCTGCAGGTCGAGACCCCGGTCAACCTGAGCAAGCGCCAGCGCGAGCTGCTCGAGGAGTTCGAGCGCGAGGGCGGCGGCGGCACCAGCCCCGAGAGCCAGGGCTTCTTCGCCAAGGTGAAGGAGTTCTTCAAGGAGTAGCGGCGCGAATCGCGTCGCCGTCTCCCCTATCTGTCATCGCCGGGCTTGACCCGGTGATGCAGGGGCCGCAAAGAGCCGAGGCATCCTCGCTGGATGCCCGGACCATCGAAGGACCCTGCCGCATGACCGCCGGCGACACCCCCCGCCCCGTCGAGGGCCCCGTCAGGATCGGCATCACCGGCGCCGCCGGCCGGATGGGCCGGATGCTGATCCAGGCCGTGCTGGACTCGACCGACGGCTCGGTGGCGCTGCATGGCGCAGTCGGCAACGAGGGCAGCGCCGCGATCGGCCAGGATGCCGGCCTCCTCGCCGGGCGCCCGCCCTGCGGCGTCGCCGTCTCCGACGACCCGGTGCCGCTGTTCGCCACCGCCGATGCGGTGATCGACTTCACCCGGCCCGAGGCCTCGGTCCGCTTCGCCGCCCTGGCGGCGCAGGGCAAGGCAGTGCTGGTCACCGGCACCACCGGCTTCTCGGCCGAGGATCTGGCGGCGCTGGGCCGGGCCGCGCGGCACACCCCGATCATCCAGTCCTACAATATGAGCCTGGGCGTGAACCTGCTGGCGGCGCTGGTGCGCCAGGCCGCCCGCGCGCTCGATGCCGGCTGGGACATCGAGGTGGTGGAGATGCACCACCGCCACAAGATCGACGCCCCCTCCGGCACCGCCATCCTGCTGGGCCGCGCCGCCGCCGAGGGCCGTGGCGTCGAGTTCGACGCGGTGAAGGCGGTCGACCGCGACGGCAAGCGGGCGGAGGGCGCCATCGGCTTCGCCACGCTGCGCGGCGGCGACGTGGTCGGCGAGCATGCGGTGATCCTGGCCGGCGCCGGCGAACGCATCGAGCTGGGGCACAAGGCGACCGACCGCGGCATCTTCGCCCGCGGCGCGGTCAAGGCCGCCCTGTGGGGCCGCGGCCGCGCGCCCGGTCTCTATTCCATGAACGACGTGCTCGGGCTCAGCTGAGCCTTCGCCTCACGCGCACACCGGCGGCCGGCGGTCGATCCAGGGCTGCGCCACCTCCAGCTGGGTCGCCAGCCGCAGCAGCGTCGCCTCGTCGCCGGCGCGGCCGGCCAGCTGCACCCCGACCGGCAGCCCGTCCGGCGTCCAGTGCATCGGCAGCGACACCGCCGGCAGGCCGGACAGGTTGAACGGGAACATGAACACCGCGTCCGACCACAGCGCGTTGTAGGCGTCGTAGTCGGTCATGGTCATGTCCCAATGGCCGAAGGGCCGCGGCGGCTGGGTCAGGGTCGGGGTCAGCACGGCGTCGAAGGGCAGCAGCTGCCCGACCAGGCCGCGGCCGAAACGCCGCAGCGCCTCGATGTCGGCGGCGTGCCCGATGCCGCTGATCGACCGGCCGCGCTCGATCGCCGCCCAGGTGATCGGCTCGACATCCTTCGGCGTCACCGGCCGGCCGGCCACCGGCTCCAGCGCCGCGAACATGCCCGCCGTCTGCACCGCCCCCATGCGGGTGTAGGTGGCCCAGGCCGCCGGGGCGTCGAAGTCGAGCTCGATCTCCTCGACCGAGTGGCCCAGCCCCTCCAGCAGCCGCGCCGTGCCGCGCAGCGCCGCCATCACCTCCGGATGGACCGGGTTGCCGTCCGGCGCCCGGGTGACGACCGCGAGGCGCAGCCCCTTCGCCGGCTGCCGCGCCGCCACGGACCAGCTGTCCGACGGCGTCGACGGCGTGTAGGGGTCGCCCGGCGTGCCGCCGGCCACGGCGTCGAGATAGGCCGCGGTATCGCGCACCGAGCGCGAGACGCAGAGGAAATACGCGCCGCCATACCAGACATCGACCGCGCCGGGGGCGAAGGAGACGCGGCCGCGCGACGGCTTCAGCCCGACCAGGCCGCAATTCGACGCCGGCACGCGGATCGAGCCGGCGCCGTCGCTGGCCTCGGCCAGCGGCACCATCCGCGCCGCCGCTGGAGCCGCCGGAGGTGACGTCCGAGCGCCAGGGGTTGTGGGTGCGGCCGCGCAGCCGCGGCTCGGTCGAGATGCACCAGCCGTTCTCCGGCACGTTGCTGCGGCCGAGGATGCTGAAGCCAGCCTGCTTGACCCGCCGGGTCGAGTCCCCGTCCACCGGGGCGGGCAGATCCTGCAGATAGGCGCAGCTGGCGGTGGCCGGCACGCTCTGCCATTGCGAGCCGAGATCCTTCAGCAGGAACGGCACCCCGGCGAAGGGCGCGCCGGCCGGGGCCTGCGCCGCCGCCTGCCGCCCGAGGTCGTAGGCCTTGATGGTGACCGCGTTGAGCTGCGGATTCAGCCGCTCGATCGCCGTGATCGCGGTCTCGACCAGCTCGGCCGCCGAGACCGCGCCGCTGCGCACCCATTCGGCCAGTCCCAGCCCATCGCGCGCCGCGTAGTCGCGAATCAGGGCCTCGGTGACGATGGCCATGGCACCCCTCCCTCTGGTTTCGGAGGAGGCTAGCATGGGCACCTGCCGCGGCAACGACGCCCTGGTGCGGGGCTGCCATCACCGCGCCACGCCCCATGCTATGGTGCGGCATGGACGACATCCTGACAGACGCCGTGATCGACCGGGCGCGTGGCGCCTTCGTCGGTCTCGCGGTCGGCGACGCGCTCGGCACCACGCTCGAGTTCAGCAGCCGCGACAGCCGGCCCCACCACCGGGAGATGACCGGCGGTGGTCCGTTCGGGCTCGCGCCCGGCCAGTGGACCGACGACACCAGCATGGCGCTGGCCCTGGCCGACAGCCTGATCACTCGCGGCGGCTTCGATGCGACCGACCTGATGGACCGCTTCGTCGCCTGGTGGCAGGACGGCCGCTATTCCTGCACCGGTGCATGTTTCGACATCGGCATGGCCACGCAGGGGGCGCTGGACCACTATCTGCACGGCGGCGGTCCCTTCGCCGGTTCGACCGACCCGACCACGGCCGGCAACGGATCGCTGATGCGGCTGGCGCCCGCCGTGCTGCACACCCTTCGCGACGCCGAGGCCTGCCGCCGCATCGCCGCCGAGCAGAGCCGCACCACCCATGGCGCGCGCGAGGCGACGGAGGCCTGCGTCTTCTTCGGCGATAGGCTGCGATCGGCGATTCTGGGCGCCGGCAAGGGCGAGGTTCTGACTTCCCGGCCCTGGGACGGCACCGCCAGAATCCAGGCCACTGCCCGCGGCGGTTGGCGCGGCCAGCCGCGCGCCCTGATCGAATCCTCAGGCTATGTCGTCCACACCCTGGAGGCGGCCCTCTGGGCGGTCGACCGCACCGACAGCTTTGAAGACGCGCTGATCCTGGCCGTGAACCTCGCCGACGACGCGGATTCGGTCGGCGCCGTCACCGGCCAGTTGGCCGGCGCGCTGTACGGCCTGTCCGGCATCCCCCGGCGCTGGCTGGAGCCGCTGGCTTGGCGGGAGCGGATCGTGGAGATGGCAGACACCCTGATCGCCCGCGGCTAGGCGGCCGCGTCGGTCAGCCCGGCTTCCCAGGCCAGCAGGGCCTGCTTCTTGGTGGCGCCCCAGCGATAGTTGTGGAGGATGCCGCTGGCCCGGATCACGCGGTGGCAGGGGATCAGCACCGAGACCGGATTGGACCCGACCGCCCCGCCCACGGCGCGGCTGGCGGTCGGCCGGCCGATCGCGGCGGCGACGTCGCCATAGCTCGCCACCCGGCCGGGCGGGATCGACAGCAGCGCCTCCCACACCTTGACCTGGAAATTGGTGCCGCGCAGCAGCACCGGCAGCGGCGGGTTGTCCGCCGTCGGGGCGGCCACCGGCGCGAACATCCGCGCCACCACGGCGGCGGTGGCCGCCTGGTCGCGAACCAGCTCTGCCCCCGGCCATTCACCGGCGAACTCGGCCACCGCCGCGCCTTCGTCGCCGGTCACGAAGCTGAACCAGCAGACGCCGCGGTCGGTGGTGCCGACGATGCAGCGGCCGAACGGGCTGGAATGCAGGCCCCAGCGGATCACCAGGCCGGCGCCGCGCGCCTTCCAGTCGCCCGGGGTCATCGCCTCGCAGGTCACGAACAAATCGTGCAGCCGCGACGGGCCGGACAGGCCGGTGTCGAGCGCGGCGTCGAGCAGGCTGGTCGGGGCGCTGAGCAGCCTGCGGGCATGGTCGAGCCGCAGATACTGGGCGAAGCGCTTCGGGCTGATGCCGACCCAGCGCGAGAACACGCGCTGGAAATGATGCGGGTGCAGCCCGGCCTCGGCGGCCAGCGCCGCCAGGTCGGGCGGGTCGTCGCGCCGCTCCACCAGCAGGGCGATGGCGCGCGCCACGGCGTCGTGGCGCGGCTCGTCCCCGGCGGGGTCGATGGCGGGATCGGCGTTCATGCCGCCCCTGTCCCGCCGCCGGCCCCGGCGGACAACCCGGAAGTTGCGGTGCCGGCCGGCCTCAGCCTTGCTCTTCCGCCGCCAGCCAGTTCAGGTGCCAGCGGCTGTCCGGCGGCACCGCACGCCCCTGGCCGGTGCCGTCGCGCTGCATGGTCAGGAAGCCCGGCAGGGCCGGCGCCACCACCGTGTCCCACAGCCGCTCGACATCGCGGAAGCCGAGCAGCCGGGCGGTCGGCCGGAGCTCGTCATAAGCGACCAGCAGTTCCCGTGCCCGATCCGCCAGCCAGTCCGCCTGCCGCGCCACCATCGCCTCGCCGTCGCGCCGGCTGGACTGCGCCGCATCCGGCCCCATGGCGAAATGCGGCCCCGGCGCCCCCTCCGGCGGCAGGCGCGAGCTGTCGACGCAGTCCGGCTCGACCGCCCAGAGCTGCGAGGTCTCGATCCGCCCGGCATGATCGCCCCGCGACGACCCCTGCCCGTCGATACCTTCGCGGTCGGCCTCGAAATCGGGCAGCGACAGCAGCCGGGCGCCGATGAAGGGCTGGATCAGCCCGACCATGGTCTTCAGGTCGCGATAGTTCTGGCCGTAATGGCCGGTCAGCAGGATCACCGCCTTGAAGCCGATGCGGTCGGCGGCGCGCAGCTGGTAGCAGATGTTCTTGAAATGCTGCCAGGGCGGCAGCGCCGTCAGCCAGTCGCGCGCCACCTCGCCGACATGGGCGCGGGACCAGATGGCGTAGTCGCCGACCTCGTGGATATGCCAATAGTCCGGCGGCGCGACGATGCCGCCGCCGCGCCGGGCCGCGGCACAGGCGATGCCATGCGCCTTCAGCGCGTCCAGCCCGACCGCGTTGTGCGGGCCGTGCGGCTCGCACAACCCGTAGGTCAGGTACAGCACCGGCGCCTCGGCGAAGCGGCGCTCCAGCTGATCGGGGAACATCCGCTCCCAGCGGACCTCGTCCATCGCATCCCTCCGTTCGCGACCCGCGACGGCGGGGCGGCTGGTCAAGTCTCGGCGCTGCCGCGCAGCCGGTCGAGCGCCGCCGACAGGTCGCGCGCCAGATGGGCCCGGTCGGACGGCGCCAGGAAGCCGCCGATGGCGAAGCGCTGGCCGTGGCTGGTCAGGGTGACCCGGTTCTGCCCGACCTCGCTGCGGTCGACATCAACCCGCAGCCAGTAGGGCTGCAGCTCGATCCGGTGCGACACGCCATGGTGGTCGCCATGCTCGATCACCAGCCGGCCGGCGGTCAGGCGCAGGCTTTCCCAGCTGCGCCCGGCCCGGCGCAGGTTCAGCCGCATCAGGACAAACAGCAGCAGGGCGTCGAGCCCGTAGAAGCCGAGCACCGGCCAGGCGCCGAGCATCAGGAACAGCACGCCGTTGAACAGGCTGGTGACGCCGACCACGCCGATCACCAGCCAGAAGCCGATCGGTCCCAGGCTGCGCTTCGGCCGCAGCAGCCGCTCGAACAGGATCGGGTCCTCGGCGACGGGGCCATGGGCGCCGATCCGGGTGAGGCTGCTGCAGCGCATGCCCACGAGCATAGTCCTCGGAAAGGACATGGCAATGGCCGATGGCGCGGTCTGCCGGGCCTCGCTAGGCTGCGGCGCATGAAGCCAGCCGCGATCGACACCTTCTACGCCCGACTCGCCGCCCGCATGCCGGAGCCGCAGACCGAGCTGCAGTACAGCAGCCCCTTCACCCTGCTGGTCGCGGTGGTGCTGTCGGCCCAGGCCACCGATGTCGGGGTGAACAAGGCGACCGGGCCGCTGTTCGCCGTGGCCGACACGCCGGCGAAGATCGCGGCGCTGGGGGTGGAGGGGCTGTCGCGCTACATCCGCACCATCGGCCTCTACAACATGAAGGCGAAGAACGTCATCGCCCTGTCGCAGATCCTCCTGCTGCAGCATGGCGGCGAGGTGCCGCATGACCGGGCGTCGCTGGAAGCGCTGCCGGGCGTCGGCCGCAAGACCGCCAATGTGGTGCTGAACGTCGCCTTCGGCGAGCCGACCATCGCCGTCGACACCCACATCTTCCGGGTCGGCAACCGCACCGGCCTGGCGCCGGGCAAGACGCCGGACGCGGTGGAGAAGGTGCTGGAGCGGGTGACGCCGGACCGCTGGAAGCTGCACGCGCATCACTGGCTGATCCTGCACGGCCGCTACACCTGCAAGGCGCGCAAGCCGCTGTGCCCGGCCTGTGTCGTCGCCGATCTGTGCGAATGGCCGGAGAAGAGCGTGCCGGCCTAGCCCGCATGGGCTAGAGCGGCGCCCCCACCCGCGCGCCGGTCCGGCGGCCCGCGGCCCCGGCCAGCATCGCCAGATGGGCCCGGGCGATGCCCAGCTTCTTCTCGAAGGACGTGCCGCATTCGATGCGGTGGAACAGGTCCTGCCGGTCCGACAGCGCATCGATCATGCAGTCGACATAGGGCTGCCGGGGCCGGGCGCGGGCGACCGCCCGCAGATGGGCCAGCCCGTCCGGATCGGCCAGGTCGGCGTCGAAGCTGTCCCGGATCTCGCCGGCCAGGGCGGCCTCGAACCACGGCAGCAGGCGGGGATGGGTCAGCAGCACCCCGAACAGCGCATCGTCGCGATAGCGGTGCCAGCGCGTGGTCAGGCGCCGGGCCTCGTCGTCGCCGACGCTGGCGAGGTCCTTGAACGAGCTGCCGCCGCCATGCCGGGTGACGGCGGCGACGCGCTCGCTCGACCGCAGCCCGAGCCGGTCCGCCACGCGCTGCCGGTAGTCGGCGTCCAGGACCCAGGCGTTGTAGCCGATCAGCGACAGCCCCGGCATGGTGCCTTCGGCATAGGCCTCGAGCCAGTCGCGCTGGGCGAAGAGCTGGCGCAGGATCATCACCAGGTCCAGCCGGACCAGCTGCTTGCGGTGCATCAGGCTGGCGCACAGGTTCAGCGGGTCGCGCAGGAACACGAGATCGACCGTCCGGCCGCCGGCCGCGCGCTGCATCTGCCAGGCGGCCTCGAGCCCCAGCCGGGTCACGCCCTCGAAGTTGAAGATCGTGGTGCCGTGCGCGCCCTTGCCCCGCGCCGCCGGGCCGGTGACGTCGCGAAGATGCGACCGGATCGGCTCGCCGATCACGGCGTTGTTGACGAAGGCGGCCGGCGTGTCGCGGTGCTGGCGCAGCCAGCGGACGAAGGCGTGGTGGCCGGATCGCTTGGTGGAAATGACGTTGATGAATTCGAGACTCATCCCGCGTACCGCTCTCCCTCGGCGTGGACGGATGAAGGCCCCTGCCCTGCTCTCCGGACAGCGGACGGCGCCGCCATCGACCGGCTTCGGGCCGGCGCGGCCATCCTTACAGGAAAGTAAAGAGACGCAGAACCGCTAAGTTCGCCGCAGGGGCCGGGCACCCCGGCACCGGACGCCGGTCACGGCATCGTGGCCGTGGGACTTCGCGCGGCGCCGCGCCGGCTCAGGCCGGCGGGTCGGCGATCTCGTCATAGCCGCGGTTGAGGAACTGGATCAGGCACAGGCCGTGGCCGAACGGGTCGGCCAGCTGCGCCAGCCGGCCCCAGACCGCGGTGCGGATCTCGCCCTCGGCCACGGCGCCGGCCGCGACCGCCCGGGCCAGCGCCGCCGCGACATCGTCCACCACGACGTCGAGATGCACCGGCGTCCAGTGCCGGGCATAGAAGCGGCGGCTGTCGCCGGCGCCGACCGTGCCGGCCGCCTTGCGCAGCAGATAGAGCGGCGCGGGCCAGCCGGTCAGCTCGACCACCTCGCCACCGAAGCGGCGCCCGACCGCGAGGCCGAAGGCTGCGGTGTAGAACGCGACCCCGGCCTCGAGATCGGGCACGTCGATATTGACCAGCAGGCTCATGGCGATCCCCCTTCCTCGCCCGACAACAACCCTATCCCGACAGCGCCTCCGGCTCGAGCGCGCCGAGGGCGGCGGCGAAATCGGTCATGTCGCCGGTCAGCCGGGCCAGGCCCTTGGTCGGCGACAGCGTCGCCTCGTCCATGTACAGGGCCCGGTTCAGCTCGATCTGCAGGGCGTGGATGCCGGCGCGCGGCCGGCCGTAATGCCGGGTGGTGAAGCCGCCGGCATAGGGCGTGTTGCGGGTGACGACATAGCCGCGGCCGGCCAGCCACTGCTCCGCCGACTCGGTCACCGCCGCGGCGCAGGAGCTGCCGTAGCAGTCGCCCAGCACGACGTCGACGGCGCGGCCGCCGGGGGTGCGCGAGGCGCCCTGCGACGGCATCGAATGGGCGTCGATCAGGATGGCGTGGCCGAACCGGCTGCGGGTCTCGTCGACCAGCCGGCGCAGCGCCGCGTGATAGGGGGTGTAGCAGCGCTCGACCCGCTCCACCGCCTCGGCGAAGCGCAGCTTGCCGCGATAGATGTCCTTCCCCTGGGCGACGATGCGGGCGATGGTGCCGAGCCCGGCGACGACGCGTGGCGAGCGGGTGTTGACCCAGCCCGGCAGCGCGTCGTCGAACATCTCGGGGTCGAGCTCATAGGCCTCGCGGTTGGCGTCGAGGAAGGCACGCGGGAACAGGGCGCGCAGCAGCGGCACGCCGCGCTCCGGCACCTGGCCGAAGATCTCGTCGACGAAGCCGTCCTCGGAGCGGCGCAGCGTGTGCGGGTCGAGCTTCGCCGCGGCCAGGAACGACGGCGGGTAGTCGCGGCCGCTGTGCGGCGAGGCGACCACGACCGGGAGGCGCCGATCCTGTGGCAGGGCGATCGCCACCGCGTCGGACGCCGGCGACTGCGAGGCGACTTGACCATCCATCTCACCGTCATATCCCAGCGCCCCCGGACTGTCGACGGCGGCTGTCGGCGGGGCCGGTGGGTCCGGTCGGTTTGACGCTTGCACGCCCCGATCGATGATGCTACATCGGCGCTCCCCGCGGACGACCGGCTTCGGTCGTCCTTCCCGGTGCCGGGCGCGTAGCTCAGCGGGAGAGCACTACGTTGACATCGTAGGGGTCACTGGTTCAATCCCAGTCGCGCCCACCACCGGCTTCAAGACCTTGGCGACGGCCGGCGGCTTCCGTCATGGACAGCCCCAGAGACGCAACCGCGCCCCTGCGGAGTTCGCCAAAATGCGCACGGTGGTGCGGTATCGTCGCCCCTACAGCAGCGCCTCATAGTCGCGCGCTCCGTGCAGAATACGCACCACGTAGACCTGCTCGTCATCGGCGCGATAGAAAATCTGGTAGTTGCCGTGCACGCGCCGGCGGATGCCCCGCTTCCCGTAGCGCGGCACAAGCGGGTAGCCCATCGGCATGTCGGCCAAGCCCCGGCATCTTGCCCGCAGTTCCTGCACGAAGCTCAGAGCCCGAGCCGGGTTGTCCTTCGCAATGAAATCGGCAATGGCCTCGAGATCGCTTTCTGCTTCTGCGGAAAGCGCAACGATCATTCCGTTTTCCCGGCCATGGCCCGGTATTTGCGCTCAAGCCGCTCGAAGACCTCGTCGGCAGGCTTGGTGCGGCCGGCCTCGACATCGGCCATGCCGTGCTCGATGGCGGCATCCAACAGGGCAAGGCGCTTCTCCCGCTCCTCGACCAGGCGCACGCCTTCGCGCAGCACCTCGCTTTTCGAGCCGTAACGGCCGGATTCGACCAACTTCTTCACCACGCTTTCGAGCTGCGGTCCGAGATCGGCACTGATCATTGGCCATCCTCCGAAATATCAGATTTTAATAATAGTTATTAAAACAGACCCCGCAAGTCCCTGCAGCCTTCGGGCCAGCGATGCGCGCGTCATCCGCCCGCCTCCACCTCCAAAATCCCCACCCGCGACTCGATCTCCACCGCCGACACCACCCCCTCGGCCTGCTCGATCTCGCGGAAGCAGCGGTACATGCCGGGGTTGAAGCGGATGTCGTCGAACACCAGGATCCAGCGGGCCGCTAGGCGCGGCAGCAGCAGCTCGGCCTGCGCCTTGACGATCTCGCCGACATGGATGCCGTCGATGAAGGCGATGCCCGGCCGGCCGAAGCGGATCTTCGCCGCCTCGAACCCGGCCTCGAAGGTGTCGGCCACCGCGGTGAAGCGCGGGCTGATCGCCGCCAAATTGGCGCGGGCGATCTCCTGCCACTGCCGGTTCGGGTCGAAGGTGACCAGCCGGCCGCGGCGGTTGGCCGCCAGCCCGGCCAGCCAGTACATCCCCGAGACGCCGAAGGCGGTGCCGATCTCGACCACCGTCCAGGGCCGGAACCGGCGCACCAGCTCGACATAGAACCGGCCGTATTTGTGGCTGGTGCGGACGCTGTTGCTCGACCGCTTGAAGCTGTCGTCGGGCGCGGCGAAGTCGCGATAGCCCTCCCACAGATCGAGCGGGCCGAGCTCCTGCGTCAGCCGGGCGCGCTCGGCGATCCGCCGCTCCCGGGCGAAGGGGCGGGGGCGGATCAGCTCCACCACCACCGCCTCGCTCAGGAACGCCGTGTCCCGCCGCCGGCGGACCACCGCCAACGGCGCCTGTGCCGGTTCTCCCATCCTAGGCCGCGAGCGGGAACGGGCAGGCCTCGCGCAGCGCGGCGAGGTCCGGCATCCGCTCGGGCACGTACTGGCACAGCCGCGCATGGTCCGGCGTGACCGTGCCGATCCCGGCCAGGTCGAAGGGCTCGACATCCTTCAGCCCGACCGAGGCGAAATAGTCCTCGAACTTGGTGTTGCCGCCCGGGATCTGGGTCTCGCTGGTCGACATCACCGCCCAGCCGACCGGGATGCCGTAGGCCTGCGCCACGATCAGCCCGTGCAGCGAGGTCGAGATGATGTGCTCGCATTCCGACACCTCGTCGAGGAACGCCTCGATGCCGTCATAGGAGCCGCGCATGATGTCGATCACCTTGACGTCCGGATGCACCTCCAGCGGCGCCGCCACATGGGTGAAGTGGCGGATCAGGCCGAGCTTGTGCTTTTTGCTGCCCTTCGGCTGGTACAGCTGCGGCAGCAAGAGGGCGACGTCGCCATAGACCTGCGGGCATTGGCCGCCGCTGTCGAGCACCAGGCGCCGGGTCAGCGGGCCGCGCACCGCCTTGTACACCGCCTGCGGATGCAGCTTGTCGGTCAGGCGCGGGCTGCCCGTGCCCCAGACCGGCGTGCCCTTCTTGGCGAATTTGATCACCGAGCCGATGACGAGGGCGCCGCTGCCCGCCGCCACCCAGCGCGGTGCCCGCCCGGTCAGCTTCTCGACGATGTAGGGGTTGAGGATGTCACCGAAATTGCCGGGATAGGGCTGCTCCATCCACCACAGCTGGGGCCGCTGCTTCAGCGGCAGCTCCGCCGCCTTGGCCCGCTGCTCCAGCCCCAGCCGCAGCATCCGGCCCTGGGCGAAGGCCTTGGCCTTGGCGGTGCCGTGCTCGGCCAGCTCGCCGGCGTAGCGCTGGCCCTCCTCCGGCAGGTGGAACTCGATGCAGAAATCGACCACGCGCTGCAGCAGCGCCGACAGGCGGTCGCTGTACTCGCCCTCCTGCCGCAGCTGGCCGACCCGGCCCTCATACAGCGCCAGCGCGGCCTGCTCGCCCTCCTGCCGGCGGGCCAGCCGGGCCAGGGTGTTGAGCGGGTCGTCCTGCGACGGGTCGAGATCGGTCATCTTCTTCAGATAGACCGCGGCGTTCTGCAGCTTGCCGGCCTTCAGCTCTTGCTCGGAGATCGCCTTCAGCACCCGGTACTGGCGCGACGGCTCCAGGATCGGCGCGTCGTGCTGCGCCACCTCCTTGACGAAGTCGCGGACATTGCCGCTGTCGCCGAAGGCGAACCAGGCGTCGGCCGCCCCCAGCTTGTCGCCCCAGGAGAGCCGCTTCGGCGGCAGCAGCGTCACCTGCAGCTGCTCGGAATGCGCCCGCCAGGCCTCCTCGAAGAAATAGTCGTCGGTGCCGCGCTCCTTGCTGCCCTGCTCCAACTCGACCAGCTGCTCCAGCAGGCGCCGGGTCGGCGCCGTGTAGTTGAAGAACAGGAACCCGGGATGGAACGTCCGCGCGAAGATGAACGGGTCGTATTCCCGGAAGTACTTGAAGTTGCGCAGGAAAGCCGCGAAGTCGCTCTCGCTGCGCAGGAACGGGTCCGGCCGCTTGATGATGCGGGTGTCGATGTCGACCCAGATGATCGGCCGCTTATGCTCCTCCAGCTTGCGGGAGTAGTAGTTGACCTTGTAGCGGCAGATGTCGGCCCAGTTGGCGTCCGGCCCGAGCTTGACCTCCTCGAAATCGTATTCGATGTCGAGCTTCTTGCAGTCCTCGGCCAGGTGGTAGGCCGAGTCGTAGTAGTACTGCTTCCCGCCGTAGAAGCTGACGACGACGGCTTCCTTATCCATGGTGCGCCTCTTCGAGCTGGAGCAGCAGGGTGGTCTCGTCGAGCTGGGCGATCTCGTAGATCGGCCGCTCGACCAGGTCGGAGTCTCCGAAGGTGAAGATCCGGCGGCCCTCGCGGGCGATCTCGGAGCCGAGGAAGCTCTCGATCGCGTTGCGCACCGCCGGCAGGTCGGCCGCCTCGACGATGACATGCGGCGAGCGCGAGCGGATCGCCCGGATGCAGTCCGCCCGATCCTTGGCGGGCTGGCCCGACAGGCGCAGCCGCACCAGGCTGGCGTCGTCGCAGGCCTTGGACAGCTGCTTCGCATCGGCGGCGTCGCACAGCTTGATCGCCGCCCCGCCGCCCTTGCCGTTGAGGGCGCGGTACTGCTTCAGGATCGGCTCGCCCTTGCTCTTCTCATAGGCGACCGACACCGACCCGGCCTTGGAGACCAGGGAGCCGAAGGCGGAGGCGAAGTAGAGGAAGCCGGGGTCGAGATCGACCACCTTGTCGCCCGGCTTCAGCACCTTGGCGGCGCAGGCCAGCGTGCTGTTGCGCCACCGCCGGGCCTCGATCTCCTGCAACTCGGCCTCGGCGCCGCCGACCGGCACGGCCAGCTGGATGGCATCGGCCGTGGTGACCACGACATGGTCCGGCAGCACGATCTCCTGGTTCTTCGACGGCTCCTCGGCCGCGGGCTCCGGCGCCTTCGCAGCGGGGGCCGGGGCCGGATCGATCGCGATGGCCTCGACCGCGACGACCTCCTTGCGGTCGAAGGCGGCGGCGAAATGCTGGACGTTCTCGCGTGCGCCCTCGATCGCCGCCGACCGCTCCTCCTCGCCGACCGGCTGGACGAACTCGATCGCGTCGCCGATCCGCAGGTTGCGGTTGGCGTGGTCGAGCAGGATCGCGGCGCGGGTCAGCGACGGGAAGCGCTCGGCCAGCGCCCGGCCGCTCTTGCTGGTCGGGCCGCAGACCTGGACCAGCGGCGTCCGCCCCATCACCGAGAACAGCAGCCCGTGGAAGCGGGAGCTCACGGCCAGGCCGGCCGAGGCGTAGAGGTCCATGATCGCCGAGACGTCGAACTCGGCCGCCTTGACCACATGGATCTCGCGCCGCTGCCGCAACCGCTCGTAGATCGCCTCGTCATCGACCGAATGCACGACGCCGACCACTGTGTTGTAGCCCTTGCCGAGGGAATCGAGTGTCTCGTCGAGATAGGCGTCGATGGTGCTGTCGCGCTTGGCCAGCCAGCTCTCCAGGCTGTGGCTGAGCGACAGCACGGCGAGGTTCGGGTCGCGCCGGACCGGCACCGGCCGCGGCCCGTCCGCCAGCAGCAGGGCCAGGTCGCCGGTGGTGTGGACGTTCTTCAGCCCCACCGTCTCGGTCAGCAGGGTGGCGTCGCTGCGCTCGCGCACCGTGACCAGCCGCGCCAGGGACAGCGCGTCCTTGTAGGCGGCGGCGCCGAGCGTCGTCCGGATGCCCTGGGCGCCGACGCCGAGCACGGCGGAGGGGATGCCGCGCTCATAGGCGTAGCGGATCGGCGCGGTGTAGTTCGAGACGTTGCTGAAGCTGCTGTCGTAGAGCAGCCCGCCGCCGCCGACCACGACCAGGTCCGCAGTGTCGATCACCGAGTAGTCAGGGTTGGGGCCGACCAGCGCGACCTCGTCGAAGCCGCTGCGGTACAGCACCTCGCGGGCGCCGAAGCTGACCGCGTCGTCGCCGACATTGCCGACGCCGAAGGCCGAGACCACCACCGCCCGCCGGTCGGTCGAGCGGGGCCGCACGCGGATGTCGCGCTTGACGTAGTCCAGCACCGGCTGGCTGTGGCGGCGCCGGGCGACGTCGAGCACCGACGGCTTGGTGCCGCCGCCGTGCCGGGCGAACACCACGAAGACCTCGTTGGCGTGCACGATGTCGCCATGGATCACCAGCGCCTGCAGGCTCTGCCGCGGCAGGCGGGGCATCAGCCCCTTATGCACGATCGCACGGTCGGGAACCGGCGATTTCAGCTGCGCTGCCGCGCTGTACGGGATGATCCGGGCGTTGGCGAGATCCTTCGACAAGGTTTCGAACAGATAGTCTGGAACCAGAACCTCGTCGCCGGGCGCAAGCTTCAGCGACGAGATCATGTCCTTATGGTGCTTATCCACTGTCCCCTCCGAGAAACCGTTGAAAGGGGGAGGGTGGCGCGACCAGCTTTCCGCGAATCCGGAAGGGCCTCTTCCGGATTCGCGGCATGACGGGCCAACTTCCGCCGGCGGCACGGCCGGGCGGGCGGCGGCTGTCATCGCTGGAACGCTCGGATATCGGCGCTACGGGGCGTCGCGTCTCGCTCTGGGACGCCGGCGATCGCTCGATTCCATCTGATCCCCCTTCACTGAGGTGCGCGGCCGCCAGCAGCCGTCCGGACAAGCCGGCACCAGCCGATAGTCGCGACCGCCTTCCCCGGGTTGGGTCCCAGATCAGGCACAATGGCGCCGAAGCGCCATTCGCCCCGCAGGCTGATCGCCTTGCGATAGGGTTCGTCGGCCGCAGGCCACTTGGTCTTTTTGACACCGTTCATGTTGCGGCGCAATCAGTAATTCGTCCGCTCTTTCAACTGCTAATAAACGTCATAATTTATATTATTGTCTGATAATTGCATTTCTGCATTGCACAATTTTTATTCATTCTTTATTTGGACACACAGCCT
Source organism: Inquilinus sp. CA228 (assembly GCF_052078665.1). Taxonomy (NCBI): domain Bacteria; kingdom Pseudomonadati; phylum Pseudomonadota; class Alphaproteobacteria; order Rhodospirillales; family Rhodospirillaceae; genus Inquilinus; species Inquilinus sp. CA228. The sequence goes on from NZ_JBQJIK010000077.1 coordinate 36,270, forward strand.
CAGCTTTCTATACTAGAATCATCTGGCGGATGCGGCAACCCCGTATCGGTAATTCCTTGCGGTGAAAGATATCAATCCTGGTTTTCAGTGTGGAAATACAGGCGACGCTGCGCAGGCACAGGGTCTCGGCACGGACTCCCAGATTCCGGAACTGCAGTGCATCGCTCCGTGCGGCGCAGCGCCCGGGATGATGATTGATTTCATAGATTCAGCGGTATGAAGGCCAGCAGTCACCAAGATTCCGGTCTCAGGCCGCCGCCTTGCGGCGCTCCAGCCGCCGGATCGCGTCGGCGAGCGGCCGGGCGGCATCGTCATAGCCGTCCCAGGCCGAGCCTTTCGCCAGCAGGCCGGGCACGGTGCGCAGGGTGTAGCGCTTCGGGTCGAGCCCCTTCCGCACCTGGTCCCAGGTCAGCGGCATCGACACCGTCGCCCCCGGCCGGGCCCGCGGCGACAGCGGCGCCACCGCGGTCGCCATCCGGTCGTTGCGCAGATAGTCGAGGAAGATGCGGCCCCGGCGCTTGTCCTTCGCCATGTTGACCAGATAGCGGTCCGGCATGTCGGCGGCCAGGCGGGCGCAGACCTCCTTGGCGAAGCCCTTGGCATCGGCCCAGTCCGGCCCGCCGGCGCGCGACGCGGCCAGCGGCGTCACCACATGCAGCCCCTTGCCGCCGGTGGTCTTGCAGAACGGGACCAGGCCGACCGCCTCCAGCCGGTCCTTCAGCTCGCGCGCCGCCTCGACCACCGCGGCGAAATCGATGCCGGGGCCGGGGTCGAGGTCGAACACCAGCCGGCCCGGGCGGTCTGGAACGCCGGGCCAGCAGTTCCAGGGATGCAGCTCCAGCCCGCCCGACTGCGCCACCGCCGCCAGCCCCTCGATCCGGTCGATCTGGAGATAGGGCTTGCGGTCGCCCGCCACCTTGACCAGCGAGATCAGGCTCGACGTGCCGGGCATGGCGTGGCGCTGGAAGAAGACCTGGCCGCCGATCCCGTCCGGCGCCCGCAGGATCGAGCAGGGGCGGCCCTTGATGTGCGGCAGCATCCACGGGCCGACCGCCTCCAGATACAGGGCCAGGTCGTGCTTGGTGACCGGCTCGCCGTCGCCCGCATCGGGCCACAGCGCCTTGTCGGCATGGGACAGGGACACGCCCATCACCGCCGCCTTGCCGCCCACGGCCTGGCGCCGCGCCGGCTTGGCCGTCTTCGTCTTGGCCGGCACCGGCTCCGCCAACTCGGTCTCGGCGGCCGGCGCCTCGACCTCCTCGGCCGGCTTGTCCTCGCGCAGCCCCTTGAACGCGGCCTGGCGGACCATGCCGGAGCCGGTCCAGCCGGCGAACTCGATCTCGGCCACCAGCTCCGGCCGGGCCCAGTGGACGCCGCGCTCCTTCCGGGGGGCGCCCGGGCCGGTGAAGGGCGAGGTGTCCGACTCGACCGCCTTCAGCCGCGGCAGCAGCCGCTCCACCTTGGCGGCGCCGTAGCCGGTGCCGACCCGGCCGATATGGACCAGATGGCCGCCGCGGCGGATTCCGACCAGCAGCGACCGGAACCGGTTGCCGGTGGTCGACCAGCCGCCGATCACCACCTCGTGTCCGCCGCGGCACTTGGCCTTGGTCCAGCGGTCGCTGCGGCCGGACTGGTAGGCGGCGTCGAGCCGCTTGGAGATGATGCCCTCGAGGTTCAGCCGGCAGGCGGAGCGCAGCACCGCGTCGCCCGCCTCCTCGAAATGCTCGACATAGCGGATGGTCGAGGTCGTGTCGCAGCCCTGTGCCTCCAGCAGCTCGCGCAGCCGTTCCTTGCGCTGCGACAGCGGCTCCGGCCGCCAGTCGCGGCCGCCCTCGACCAGCAGGTCGAAGGCGAAGTAGATCAGGTCGCGGCTGTGCCCTTCCGACAGCGCCACCTGCAGCGCCGCGAAATCCGGATGGCCGCGCTCGTCCAGCGCCACCGCCTCGCCGTCGACGATGGCGTCGGGCCAGCCCTTCGCCGCATCGGCGATGGCCTGGAACCGTCCGGTCCAGTCGAGGCCCTTGCGGGTCTTCAGCGTCGCTTTGCCACCTTCGATCCGCAGCTGCAGGCGATAGCCGTCGAACTTGATCTCATGGCCCCAGCCGGCGCCGCCGGGCGGGCGGTCGACCGACAGGCACAGCTCCGGCGGGATGAACTCCGGCATCGCCGCGGCGGCCTTCGTCTTCCGGCGGCGTGGCGCGAACGCCTTGGCCGCCGCCTTCTCCGGCTTCGCGGCGGAATCCCAGACCGCATCCGCCGGCGCCGATGTCCGGCCGCCCAGCATGAAGGGCTTCGGGCCGCGGCCCCGCCCGCCCGCGATCGCGGCCATGGCGCGGCCGGAGGCGACCGACCGGTCCTCGGCCAGCACCACATCGCCGTCGCCTTCCACCGCATGCTCGTCGCGATGCTTGATCAGCAGCCAGTTGCTGCGCTTGCCGCCGGTGCGGTCCCGCTTCATCCGCACCAGCACCCAGCTGCCGTGCAGCCGGTCGCCCTCCAGGGTGAACTTCAGGTCGCCCTTGGCCAGCGCCTGCTGCGGCGACATGCGGCCCTCCGGCTGCCAGAAGCCGCGGTCCCACAGCTGGACCGTGCCGCCGCCATATTGCCCCTTCGGGATCGTGCCCTCGAAATCGCCATAGGCCAGCGGATGGTCCTCGACCTCCACGGACAGGCGCTTGTCATGCGGGTCGAGCGACGGCCCCTTGGTCACCGCCCAGGACTTGAACACGCCGTCGAGCTCCAGCCGCAAATCGTAATGCAGCCGCGTCGCCGCATGCTTCTGGATGACGAAGCGCAGCCGGTCCGAAGCGGCGACGCCGGTCGCGTCGCTGGGTTCGGAGGTCTTCTCGAAGTCGCGCTTGCGCCGATAGGTCGACAGGCTGTTCTTCGCCATCGCCTTCGCCTGAGAGTTCCGCTGCTTCGGGAACGATGCGCGTGAACCGGCAGTTCCGGAAGATCCATTGGGCGGACCAGATGCAGGAACCCGATGCGACGCCCGGCCGTTCCTTCCGGGACCCGATCCGCTGCCGAGGATGAGATGGCGCCGCGCGCAACCTGGAAAGGCTCGCTGAAGCTGGGCTTCCTGTCCTGCCCGGTGGCGCTGTACACTGCCGTCGGCGACGGCGACGAGATCCACTTCAACATGGTCAACCGGCGCAGCGGCCACCGGCTGCGGCGGCTGTTCGTCGATTCCGGGACCGGCAAGCCGGTGGAGCGCGACCAGCAGGTGAAGGGCTACGAGGTCGACACCGACCGCTATGTCGTGCTGACCGAGGAGGAGATCGAGGCGGCGATCCCGGACAGCACCAAGACCATCGACATCGAGGCCTTCGTGCCGCGCGACCAGGTCGACCGCGTCGCCATCGACCGGCCCTATTACCTGGCGCCGGCCGATGCGGTGGGGGCCGAGGCCTTCGCCGTGATCCGGGCGGCCTGCGAGAAGTCCGGGGCGGTGGGCATCGGCCGCACCGTGCTGTTCCGGCGCGACCGGGTGGTGATGCTGTGCCCGCAGGGGCCGGGCTTCCTGGCCAATCTGCTGCACTTCGAATACGAGATGCGCGACGAGGCCCAGGCCTTCGACGACATCCCGAAGGTCAAGATCGCCGGCGAGATGCTGGACCTGGCCAAGCACATCATCGGCCAGAAGAAGGGCAAGTTCGACCCGGCCAAGTTCGAGGACCGGTACGAGACGGCGCTGCTGGAGCTGATCCGGGCCAAGCAGCGCGGCGAGACGATCAAGCCGCCGGCGGCGCCGAAGCGCGGCCAGGTGATCGACCTGATGGCGGCCCTGCGCGAGAGTGCGGGGAAGTCCGGCCGCAAGGCTGCGACGAAGTCCAAGCCCGCGGCCAAGAGCAAGACCAAGCGCAAGGCCCCCGCCGCCAGCACCACGCGCCGGAAGGCGAGCTGATTATCCGAAAGAACCAACGCGTTGATTTTTCTCCGGAAATGTAATCGCGGTAGTATTAGCGGCCGCATCTGTTCATGCTGCGTTCCATGGACATGGCGCAATCCGACTCCGACGAGATCCGGCCGACCGACCCCGACATGAAATGGACGGGGTGGGCGCTGGATTCGCTGCGCTACGTGGTCGAGCTCGACATCCGGACCAAGCGGATGACGGCGCAGGAGCAGTCGCAGATCCTGCGGGGGTCGGAGATGCCGGACTACCCGCTGATGCAGTCGCGGCTGTCGCGGTCGGTGCGGCTGTCGATCGCGATGACCGAGCGGATCCGGGCCGACTATCTGATGCGCCGGGAAGGGCGGAAGGAGTCGGGCGAGCAGGAGCGCCGCCGGCAGCGGCGGGAGCAGGTCACCGAGGCGGTGGCCAAGGCGGTCGCGGCGCCCGACGAGGCCGAGGACGCCGAGCGGGTGCGGTCCCTGGTGTGGGAGACGCTGGTCGAGGACGAGATCCTGGACGTGCAGCTCGACACGCTGTCGCCGGAGGAGTTCGTGCGCGAGGTGTGCCGCAAGATCGGCCGCCCGCCGCCGTCGATCCGTCTGCCGCAAGGCTGGGACGACATCGCCGCGGCGAGAACCGATGACAGCCTCGCCGATCGCGAGCCCGCACAGGATTGGCCCCTGGCGCCGGACGAGTCCGCCGCTGGCCGGCCCATGCCCAAGCCGCCGAAACCGGACAGCAGCTGAGCGGCGGTGCGGGCGCGACCGCGTAGGTTGGGTTCGCCTTCGAACCCAACATCTCGCCGCCGCGCCGTGGCCTGTTGGGTTCGCTTGCCGCGAACCCAACCTACGGTGTGCCGAGCATGATCGACAGCTTGGAGGTGGAAGTCCTCTGTCCAGCCTGATGGCGGTGAAGGACTAGCGAAGCGCAAGGGCGTCGCCGTG
>NZ_JBQJIK010000078.1:0-39746 GCF_052078665.1 Inquilinus sp. CA228
CGGTCGGCCTCGTCCAGCGCCGGCGTCTCGGCGGCGAAGCGGGCCAGCAGCCATTCCGGGTCGGGCAGCCTGCCGGGCGGGGCGACGAACAGGCATTCGGCCAGGCCGCCGGACTCCAGCGTCGCCAGGCGGAACAGGCCGCGCTTCGGATCGGCGAACTCGACCGTCTCGCGCCCCGCGCCCGGCGCCAGCAGCGACCGGCCGAGGATGATGCCGTCGGCCGGCGGCTCCGGCCCGCCCAGGGTGTAGATCTGGCAGCCGGCGGCGGCGCGCCGGGTCCAGTAGACCAGGCCGGTCGGGCGCATCCGCCGGCGCGAGACCAGGAACCCCTCCCAGCCCAGCGCCATCCGCTCGAGTGCGATCGGCGTGTGCTTCAGCTCCGGCTGGCCGGAGACCGGGTCGACCGCGGGATTGGAAAGCCGGCCGGCGACGCAGTCGGCGGTGAAGCGGTCGTTCCAATGCATCGCCAGGAAGGCCTGGCCGGGGATCTGGTCCGGCGTGATGCGGACGCGGGCCAGGGCGCGGCCCCAGCCGCTCTTCAGCCGCGCCAGGTCGCCCTCGGCCAGGCCGTGGCGGCGGGCGTCGTCCGGATGCAGCTCGACCGCAGGCTCCGGGCTGTTGGCGGCCAGGCGCGGCACCGCGCCGGTGCGGGTCATGGTGTGCCACTGGTCGCGCAACCGGCCGGTGTTCAGCAGCATCGGCCGGTCGCGGTCCGGGCGGTGGGCCGGGAGACGATGCCGCACCGGGACGAAGCGGGCGCGGCCGTCCGGCGTCGGAAAGCCGCCGTCGCCGAACAGCCGCGCCGTGCCCAGCCGCCGGCCTTCCGGAGCCGGCCACTGCACCGGCTCCAGCGCGTCATAGGCCTCCTGGTCCAGCGCCGCCAGGGCGCCGATGTCGAAGGCGCGCTCGCCGCCATTCTCGAAGGCGGAGAGCGCGGCGTGCTCGCGGAAGATCGCGGCCGGATCCTCATAGGGGAAGGACTCGGCGAAGCCCATGCGGCGGGCCACCCGGGTGACGATCCACCAGTCCGGCCGGGCCTGGCCGGGCAGGGGCCGGAAGCCGCGCTGGCGCGAGATCCGGCGCTCGGAATTGGTGACGGTGCCGTCCTTCTCGCCCCAGCCGGCGGCGGGCAGCAGCACATCGGCCAGGCGGGCGGTGTCGGTCTCGGCGGTGACGTCGGAGACGACGACCAGATCGCAGCCGCGCAGGCCGCGGCGCAGCCGCTCCGCATCCGGCGCGCTGACCGCCGGGTTGGTCGCCATGATCCACAGCGCCTTGATCCGGCCGGCGGCGACGGCGTCGAACAGCTCCACCGCCTTCAGCCCCGGCCGCTCGGCCAGGCGCGGCGCCCGCCAGAAGCGGCGCACCCGGTCGCGCGAAGCCGTGTCCTCGAAGGCCATGTGGGCCGCGAGCTGGTTGGCCAGGCCGCCGACCTCGCGCCCGCCCATGGCGTTGGGCTGGCCGGTGACCGAGAACGGCCCGGCGCCGGGCCGGCCGATCCGGCCGGTGGCGAGGTGGCAGTTGATGATGGCGTTGACCTTGTCGGTGCCCTGGGTCGACTGGTTCACGCCCTGGGAATAGATCGTCAGCGTCGCCGGGGTCTCGGCGAACCAGGAATAGAAGCGCCGCACCGCCTCCTCCGGCAGGCGGCAGCCCCGGGCCACGGCGGCGATGTCCGGGGCGTCCTCGGCCGCGGCGATGGCCGCCTCCTCGAAGCCCGAAGCATGGGCGGCGATCCAGCCGCGGTCCAGCGCGCCGGTCCGCACCAGATGGGCCAGCAGGCCGTTGAACAGCAGCACGTCGGTGCCGGGGGCGATGGCGAGGTGCAGGTCGGCCTCGTCGCAGGTGGCGGTGCGGCGCGGGTCGATCACCACGATCTTGGTGCCACGGGTCTCGCGCGCCGCCAGCAGCCGCCGGTGCAGGATCGGGTGGCACCAGGCGGCGTTGGAGCCGACATAGATCGCGAGGTCCGCCTGCTCCCAATCCTCGTAGCAGCCCGGCACCACATCCCCGCCGAAGGCGCGGCGGTGGCCGGCGACCGAGGAGGCCATGCACAGCCGGGAATTGGTGTCGATGTTGCCGGAGCCGATGAAGCCCTTCATCAGCTTGTTGGCGACGTAATAGTCCTCGGTCAGCAGCTGGCCGGAGACGTAGAAGGCGACGGAATCCGGCCCGTGCCGCTCGATCGCCTGCGCGAAGCCGCTCGCGACGCGGTCCAGCGCCTGGTCCCAGGTCGCCGTCCGTCCGCCGATCATCGGATCGAGCAGCCGCCCGTCCAGCCCCAGCGTCTCGCCCAGCGCCCCGCCCTTGGAGCACAGCCGGCCGAAATTCGCCGGGTGGATCGGGTCGCCGGCCACCCGCCCCTCCGGCGCCGCGGCGACGCCGCAGCCGACGCCGCAATAGGGGCAGGTGGTGCGGATCTCAGCCATGGGCGACCAGCTGCGGCGACGGCAGGCCGAGGCGGATGCGGCCGGCCTGCAGCTCGACCGCGATGCGGTGGACGCAGCCCTCGTCCGGCCCCTCGACCGATCCGGTCTCCAGGCTGATCACCCAGGCGTGCAGCGGGCAGGTGACGCTGGTGCCGTGCACGATGCCCTGCGACAGCGGCCCGCCCTTGTGCGGGCAGCGGTCGTAGAGCGCGAAGACCCGGTCATCGGCGGTGCGGAACAGGGCGATGTCGCCCTCCGGGCTCTTCACCACCCGGGCGCCCATCGACGGGATGTCCTCGATCCCGCCGACATCGATCCACAGCGGCATCATCATCCCACCTCGGCCAGGCTGCGGAACTCATGCGCCTCGGCGCCGGCGGCGCGTTCGGCCCAAGGGTCCTGTTGCGCGAATTGTTGGGAGTGCAGGAAGCGGGCGTGCAGCCGCCGGCGCGATTCCGCATCCTCGACCACCCGGCGCTTGACGTGGTCCAGCCCGACCCGCTCGATCCAGGGCGCGGTGCGCTCGAGATAGTGCGAGTCCTCGCGGTGCAGTTGCATGAAGGCGCCGCAATATTCCAGCACCTCGGCCTCGGTCTCGACCTTGCACAGGAAGTCGGTGCCGCGCAGCTTGATGCCGCCATTGCCGCCGACATGCAGCTCCCAGCCGCTATCGACCGCGACCACGCCGAAATCCTTGATCGTCGCCTCGGCGCAGTTCCGCGGGCAGCCGGACACCGCCATCTTGAACTTGTGCGGCGTCCAGCTGCCCCAGCTCATCCGCTCCAGCGCGATGCCCATGGCGGTCGAATCCTGGGTGCCGAAGCGGCACCATTCCGACCCGACGCAGGTCTTCACCGTGCGCAGCGCCTTGCCGTAGGCGTGGCCGGAGACCATGCCGGCGGCGTTCAGGTCGCGCCAGACGTCCGGCAGCTGCTCCTTCTTGACGCCCAGGAGGTCGATGCGCTGGCCGCCGGTCACCTTGACCGACGGGATCTCGTAGCGGTCGACCACATCGGCGATCGCCCGCAGCTCCTTGGCGCTGGTGACGCCGCCCCACATCCGCGGCACGACCGAATAGGTGCCGTCCTTCTGGATGTTGGCGTGTGCCCGCTCGTTGATGAAGCGGGACTGCTGGTCGTCGCGGTACTCGCCCGGCCAGGCGCAGATCAGGTAATAGTTCAGCGCCGGCCGGCACCTGGCGCAGCCCTGCGGCGTGCGCCAGCCCAGCTCCTGCATCACCGCCGGGATCGAGCGCAGCTCGCGCGCCAGGATCAGCCGCCGCACCTCGTCATGGCCGAAATCGGTGCAGCCGCAGACCGCCTTGACCGTCGGCCCGCCCGCATAGCCGTCGCCCAGCGTCACCGCCAGCAGGCTCTCGACCAGCCCGGTGCAGGAGCCGCAGGAGGACGAGGCCTTGGTGTGGGCCCGCACCGCGTCCAGGCTGGTCAGCCCCTTCCCGGTGATGGCCTGGACGATGGTGCCCTTGCAGACGCCGTTGCAGCCGCAGATCTCCGCCTCCGGCGGCAGGGCGGCAACGGCCTGCTTAGGGTCCGGCGCCGCACCTCCGGCGGCCGCCAGCGCCTGTCCGAAGATCAGCCCGTCGCGCAGCGGCGCCACGTCCCGGCCTTCGCGCAGCATCTGGAAGAACCAGGCGCCGTCGGCGGTGTCGCCGTACAAGACGGCGCCGGCGATGCGGTTGCCCTTCAGCACCAGCCGCTTGTAGACGCCGCGGGCGGCGTCGCGGAACACGATGTCCTCGCAATCCTCGCCGCCCTGGAAGTCGCCGGCCGAGAACACGTCGATGCCGGTGACCTTGAGCTTGGTCGAGGTGACCGAGCCGCGATACTCGCTCTCCACCGTGCCGGCCAGCTGGTCGGCGCAGATCCGGGCCATCTCGTACAGCGGTGCCACCAGGCCGTAGGTCCGGCCCTGGTGCTGGACGCATTCGCCGACCGCCAGGATGCAGGGGTCGGAGGTGGTCATCCGGTCGTCGACCACGACGCCGCGCTCGACCAGCAGGCCGGCCTCGCGGGCCAGCGCGGTGGCCGGGCGGATGCCCACCGCCATCACCACGATGTCGGCCGGGATCACCCGCCCGTCCCTCAGCCGCACCGCCTCGACCTTGCCGTCGCCTTCGATCGCGGCGGTGTCGGCCTCGGTCAGCACGGTCAGGCCGCGCCGCTCCAGCTCGCGCTTCAGCAGCCAGGCGGCGGCGGGGTCGAGCTGCCGCTCCATCAGCACCGGCATCAGGTGCAGGACCGTGACTTCCATGCCGTTGGCGCGCAGGCCGTTGGCGGCCTCCAGGCCCAGCAGGCCGCCGCCGATCACCACGGCGCGGCTGCGGCCCTCGCGTGCCGCCGCCAGCATCGCCTCGACATCGGCGATGTCGCGGAAGGTGACGACGCCGGGCAGGGTGTGCCCCGGCACCGGGATCACGATCGGGTCGGACCCGGTGGCCAGCAGCAGCCGGTCGTAGCGGCAGCGGCTGCCGTCGGCGCCGACCACCTCGCGCGCCTCGCGGTCGATCGCCGCCACCCGCACCCCGGCGCGCAGCTCGATGCCGTTGGCGTCGTACCAAGCCTGGTCGTTGATGACGATGTCGTCGAACCGCTTCTCGCCTGCCAGCACGGGCGACAGCATGATGCGATTGTAGTTCACCTGCGGCTCGGCGCCGAACACGGTGACGGCGTAGCGGCCGGGCGCGCGGGCCAGCAGCTCCTCGACCGCCCGCATCCCGGCCATGCCGTTGCCGACCACCACCAGCCGCTCCTGCGGCCCCCAGCTTCCCTCGGGCATGGTTCCCTCCCCCCTCAGGCGGCCGCGGTGGTGAAGCGCTGGCGCTCGTACAGGAAGCGCAGCACCTGCACCCGGTACGCGGCATAGGTCGGATCGTCGGCCAGCGCCAGGCGGCGGCGCGGCCGCTCCAGCGGGATCTCCAGCACCTCGCCGATGGTGGCGCCGGGGCCGTTGGTCATCATCACGATGCGGTCGGACAGCAGCACTGCCTCGTCGACGTCATGGGTGATCATCAGCACCGTGTTGCCGAGCGCGGCGTGGATCTCCATCACCGAATCCTGCAGATGCGCCCGGGTCAGGGCGTCGAGCGCGCCGAAGGGCTCGTCCATCAGCAGGATCTTGGGCTGCATCGCCAGCGCCCGGGCGATGCCGACGCGCTGCTTCATGCCGCCGGAGATCTCGCCCGGCCGCTTGTCCTTGGCGTGGGCCATGTGGACCAGGGCCAGGTTGTGCATCACCCAGTCGTGCCGCTCGGCGGCGCTCTTGGCTCGGCCGAACACCTTGTCGACGGCGATCCGGACATTGCCGTAGACGGTCAGCCAGGGCAGCAGCGAATGGTTCTGGAACACGATGGCGCGGTCGGGGCCCGGGCTGTCGACCACCTGGCCGTCCAGCAGCACCTCGCCGGTGGTGGAGCGGATCAGGCCGCCGACGATGTTCAGCAGGGTCGACTTGCCGCAGCCGGAATGGCCGATGATCGACACGAACTCGCCCTGGGCGATGCCGAGGTTGACGTCGACCAGCACCTCGCTGACCGCGCTGCCGCGGGTGAAGCGCATGCCGACCTGCTCGATCGAGAGATAGCTGTCCATGGGGCGTCTCCTCAGGCCACGGTGCCGCGGGCGACGAGCGCGCCGGCGAAGCCGATGAGGCGGTCGAGGACGAAGCCGACCAGCCCGACATAGACCAGCGCCACGATGATGTCGCTGATGCGCGAGCTGTTCCACGCGTCCCAGATGAAGAAGCCGATGCCGACGCCGCCGATCAGCATCTCGGCGGCGATGATCGCCAGCCAGGACAGGCCGATGCCGATGCGCAGGCCGGTGAAGATGTAGGGCACCGTGGCCGGCAGGGTGATCTTGGTGAACACCTCCCAGGGCGACAGGCGCAGCACCCGGGCGACGTTGCGGTAGTCCTGCGGGATGTTGCGCACCCCGACCGCGGTGTTGATCACGATCGGCCAGATCGAGGTGATGAAGATGACGAAGATCGCCGAAGGCTCGGCCTGCTGGAACCCGGCCAGCGAGATCGGCAGCCAGGCCAGCGGCGGGATGGTGCGCAGCACCTGGAAGATCGGGTCCAGCCCGCGCATGGCCCAGACGCTCTGGCCGATCAGCACGCCGAGCGCGACCCCGACCACGGCGGCCAGGGCGAAGCCGATCGCCACCCGCGACAGGCTGGTGGCGATCTGCCAGAAGGCGCCCTTGTCGACCCCGCCATTGTCGTAGAACGGGTCGATGATGAAGTCCCAGGTGTCGTCCAGCACCTTGAGCGGCGACGGCAGGTTCGAGGTCGGGCTGGAGCACAGCAGCTGCCAGGCGACCAGCAGCAGCGCCAGCACGATCAGCGGCGGGACCACCCGGGCGGCGACCTCGGCGGCGAGGCGGGACAGGACGGGGCCGAACGGCGGCCGCGCCACCGGCAGGGACAGGACCCGCCCGACAGGCTTGGGCTTGGGAGCAGGGGCGGGGGCTTCGGATAGGATCTGGGCTGACTGAGGCACGAGGCTGGCTCCGGCTGGCTGTCGTCGGGGCGTCAGGCGACGGTCTTGATGGCGAGGCTGGCGAGGTAGGCGTCGGGCGCGTCGGGGTCGAAGACCTTGCCGTCGAAGAAGGTCTCCTTGCCGCGCGAGGTGCCGGCCGGGATCTCCGCCGCCGGCACGCCGATCGTCTGCGCGGCCTGGCGCCAGAGGTCCTCGCGGTTGACCTTGGCGATCAGCCCCTTGAGGTCGACATCGGGGGCGATGTAGCCCCAGCGCCGGTCCTCGGTCAGGAACCACAGCTCGTGGCTCTGGAACGGGTAGGACGCGAAGTCCTGCCAGAACTTCATCAAGAGCGGGCTGTTCTCGACCTTGCGGCCGTCGCCGTAGTCGATGGTGCCGAGCGAGCGCGGCAGGATGTCGGCCGGGGGCACGTTGAACCACGCCCTGCGGCCGATGATCTGGGCCATCTCCTCCTTGTTCTCCGGCTTCTCGGCCCAGCGCTGTGCTTCCAGCACCGCCTGCAGCAGCGCCGCCGCCGCCTTCGGATGGGCGTCGATCCAGTCGGCTCGCATGGCGAAGGTCTTTTCCGGATGGTCCTTCCAGATCTCGCCGGTGGTGCAGGCGGAATAGCCGATGCCCTGGTGCACCAGCTGGTCGCCCCAGGGCTCGCCGACGCAGAAGGCCTGCATGTTGCCGACCTTCATGTTGGCGACCATCTGCGGCGGCGGCACCACGATGGTGCTGACCTCCTTGTTCGGGTCGATGCCGGCGGCGGCCAGCCAGTAGCGCATCCACAGATCGTGCGTGCCGCCGGGGAAGGTGACGGCGCATTTCACCTCCTGCCCCTTGGCCTTCATGTCGGCGAAGGCGGCCTTCAGCGGCCTGGCGTCGACCGTGGCGCCGGTCGGCATCAGCTCCTTGGCCACCGAGATCGCCTGGCCGTTGGTGTTCAGCCGGCACAGGATCTGCATCGGCAGGGGCTGGTTCCCGGCGGTGATGGTGCCGAGGGTCAGCAGGTAGGGCATCGGCGTCAGGATATGAGCGCCGTCGATGCCGCCGCCGGCCGAGCCCAGCACCAGGTTGTCGCGGGTGGTGCCCCAGGAGGCCTGCTTGGCGACCGTGACCTCGGTCAGCCCGACCTGGTCGAACAGCCCCTTCTCCTTGGCGATGATCAGCGGGGCGGAATCGGTCAGGGCGATGAAGCCCAGCGTCGCCTTGGTCGTCTCCGGCCCCGCTCCCTGGGCGAAGGCGCCGGCGGGGAAGGCGGCGCGGAGCGCGGCGATGGTCGCCGCGGCGCCGGTCAGCCTTGCGGTGCCCTGCAGCAGGCTGCGGCGGGTGAGGGTGGTGGTGCGGTCGCGTCCGGTCATGAAAGCCCCCTTCGATCAGCCGCGTTGCGTCGCGGCGGTTGCGGTGCCGCCGGCGGCGAGGCCGGCGGTGTCCAGTGCGGCGGGATCGAAGATCCGGCCGTCGCAGAAGCGGTCGGCGCCCAGCGCCACGTCGCCGGCCGGGTCGGCCAGCACCCAGGGGCCGTCATGCAGCCCCTCGGCTTTGCTGTCGGCGGCGGGGGCCGGGTAGCCGAGGTCCCAGGCGGCCTCGCGGTAGAGATCCGGCCGGTACACCGCGGCGGACGCGGCGGCGATGTCGACGCTGTCCGGCAGCTCGCCCCAGCGCCGCTGCTGCGCCAGGAACCAGGCGGCGTGGGACAGCCAGGGCAGGCCGGCGGCGCGGCGGTGATAGACCGGGCCACGGGCCGGCAGCCCGTCGACCAGCAGCTCGCCCGGCCGGCCGATCAGCGCCGCGGCGATCGAGGCGGCCGGGGCGTTCAGCACCTCCGGCGCCGCCAGCATCGCCACCGCCTCGGGCCGATGCTGTGGCCGGTCCAGCCAGGCGGCGGCGCGGATCAGGGCGCGCAGCAGGGCGCGATGGGCATCCGGCCGGGCCTCGGCCCAGGCGCGGGTGACGGCGAAGACCTTCTCCGGCGCGTTGTTCCAGATCTGCCAGCCGGTGGTGGCCATGACGCCGACCCCCTGGTCGACCGCGACATCGCCCCAGGGCGCGCCGACGCAGAAGCCGTCGACCCGCTCGGCCGACAGATGCGCCACCATCTGCGGCGGCGGCACCACCACGATGCGCACGTCGCGCCGCGGGTCGACCCCGCCGGCCGCCAGCCAGTAGCGCAGCTGGTCGTGATGGCTCGACACCGGGAAGACGATGGCGAAGACCGGGGCCGGGACCCCGGCCTTGCGGCGGGCGGCGGCGACGGCCGCGATCGCCGTGGCCGACCCGGCGGCTGCGCCTTCCGGATCCGCCGCCGCCACCTCCGCCGCCAGGGCATTCGAGACGGTGACGGCGTTGCCGTTCAGGTTCAGCGACAGGCCGACCAGCATCGGCGTCTTCGGGCCGCTCAGCCCCAGCGTGATCGCCAGCGGCAGCGGCGCCAGCATATGGGCGCCGTCGAGGAGGCCGCAGACCAGCTTGTCGCGCAGGCTGGCCCAGCTGCTCTGGCGCGACAGCCGGACCGACAGCCCCTCCTCGCGGAAGAAGCCCTTCCGCTCCGCCACGATCAGGGGGGCGCAGTCGGCCAGCGGCACGAAGCCGAGGGTCAGATCTGTGCGGTGGTCCGTCATCAGCCGCTCCAAAACGAAAAGGCGTCCGAGAGCCTGCGGAAGATCCGCAACCCTCGGACGCCCTTGCCCGGTTCAGACGGCCCGTCATGGACCGCCTAGAATATCGTCAGACGGACGCCATTGCCCGTCGTCACCAAAGGAATACGCAAGTCGCGTGCCAATTGCCCCGTAGCGCTCTTCCGAGAGCGAAGATCGAGTGCCACGGCCCGATTCAGGGACTGGAAGCAGGTGGCGTGGGCACGCTGCGTTGCGGTATGATTCTGCTCCGCTGTTGTGCAACGCACAAAAAAGCGGCGAAAGCGGGAGAGCCTAAATCTTGGTCAGCAGCTCGCTGATGCTGATCACCTGCTCTGCGATCTCGGCCAGTGGCTTGCCGCGGTCCATCGCCAGCTTGCGCAGGGCCTTGTAGGCCTCGTCCTCCGCCATGCCGCGCTGCTGCATCAGGATGCCCTTGGCGCGCTCGATGCGCTTGCGTTCGGCCAGGGTGGCACGGGTCTTCTCCAGCTCGTCGCGCATCGCCTGGAAGGCCTGGAACCGGGCGATCGCGGCCTCCAGCACCGGCTTCACCCGGTGCGGGCTGAGGCCGTCGACGACATAGGCGCTGACCCCGGCGCGGATCGCCTCGCCGATCGCGGCATCGTCGCTCTGGTCGACGAACATCACGATCGGCTTCGGCCGCTCGCGGCTGACGCTGCGCATGTGCTCCAGCGCGTCGCGGTTCGGGGCGTCGAGGTCGACGATGATCACGTCCGGCTCGATCTCGCGCACCCGGGCCAGCAGGTTCTCGGTGCCGCTGGCGGTGGTGACCACGCCGTGGCCGGCCGCGGTCAGCGCCGCCTCGACCACGCGGCACCGCTCGGCGTTCTCATCGACCAGAAGGATACGCAGGACCATTCGCGGGGCACAGGGGGCAACGGGACCGATCTCCCGTCCCAGCAAGTTCCGGACCACAGTGGGACCGGGCGGCTGCGCAGGGAATGGGCAGGCGAGTCCTCTGCCGCCCTCTTGGGCACAGGCCGGCGGCGGAGTTCCGCCACTGGCCTGGAACTTGCTTTTCAACCGGGGATGCGGACGCAAACAAGAGAGTTCAGGGAGCTCACAATGGCATTGTCGCAGAAACATTGGATGATCGGCGCCGCGCTGGCGGTGGCCATGGGGCTGGGCTTCACCAGCGCCGCCCGGGCCGAGGACACCATCAAGGTCGGCATCCTGCATTCCCTGTCCGGCACCATGGCGATCAGCGAGACCACGCTGAAGGACGTCATGCTGATGCTGATCGACGAGCAGAACAAGAAGGGCGGGCTGCTCGGCAAGAAGCTGGAGGCGGTCGTGGTCGACCCGGCGTCGGACTGGCCGCTCTTCGCGGAGAAGGCGCGGCAGCTGATCTCGGTCGACAAGGTCGCGGCCACCTTCGGCTGCTGGACCTCGGTGTCGCGCAAATCGGTGCTGCCGGTGTTCGAGGAGCTCGACGGCATCCTGTTCTACCCGGTGCAGTACGAGGGCGAGGAGAGCTCGCGCAACATCTTCTACACCGGCGCTGCGCCGAACCAGCAGGCGATCCCGGCGGTCGACTACCTGATGAACGAGGAGGGGGTGCAGCGCTGGGTGCTGGAAGGCACCGACTACGTCTATCCGCGCACCACCAACAAGATCCTCGAGGCCTATCTCAAGGCCAAGGGCGTGGCGCCCGAGGACATCAGCGTCAACTACACGCCGTTCGGCTTCTCCGACTGGCAGACCGAGGTCGGCAAGATCAAGGCCTTCGGCTCGGCCGGCAAGAAGACCGCCGTGGTCTCGACCGTCAACGGCGACGCCAACGTGCCGTTCTACAAGGAGCTGGGGAACCAGGGCATCAAGGCGACCGACATTCCGGTCGTGGCCTTCTCGGTCGGCGAGGAGGAACTGGCCGGGCTCGACACCGGCCCGCTGGTCGGCCATCTGGCCGCGTGGAACTACTTCCAGAGCATCGACACGCCGGAGAACAAGGACTTCATCGCCAAGTGGCACGCCTTCATCAAGAACGACAAGCGCACCACCAATGACCCGATGGAGGCGCATTACATCGGCTTCAACATGTGGGTGAAGGCGGTCGAGAAGGCGGGCACCACCGATCCCGACAAGGTGATCGACGCGATGGTCGGCGTCGCCGTGCCGAACCTGACCGGCGGCATCGCCACGATGATGCCGAACCACCACATCACCAAGCCGGTGCTGATCGGCGAGATCCAGGCCGACGGCCAGATCCAGACGGTGTCGGAGACCCCCGAGGTCGTCGGCGACGAGTGGTCGGACTATCTCGAAGGCTCGAAGGATCTGATCGCCGATTGGCGCAAGCCGCTGGCCTGCGGGAACTTCAACGTCAAGACCGGCAAGTGCGGCGGGTCGGGATCGTGATCCGGCGTCCGGTCGCGGGATGGCGATGATCGATCGTCGGAAATTCGTAGGTTGGGTTCGCGGCAAGCGAACCCAACACGGCGACCGGTGCTTGCCGCGGGATGTTGGGTTCGCGTCCGCGAACCCAACCTACGCGCTGCTCATTCTCGCCCTCCTCATCCTGCTCCCGCTCTCCGCCCGGGCCGAGATTCCGGCCGAGGTGCTGGGGCGGTTCGCTTCGACCAATTACGACGACATCGCCGCCGGGGTGGACGGGGTTGCCGCCTCGGGCGATGCGCAGGCGCCGGCGATCCTGGAGGCGCTGGCGGCCGGACGGCTGATCGCGGCACCCGGCGCCGTCGCGATCAAGACCGAGGCCGGCGGCTTCGTCGATGCCGCCACCGGGGCCGCGCTCACCGAGGCTCCGGCCGGGGGCAAGCCGATCCGGGTCAACAACAGGGTGCGGCGGGCGATCGACGCGGCGATGGGGTCGCTGACCCTGCTGGCGCCCGACCCGGCCAAGCGGCTCGACGCCGCGGCCGCGGTGTTCAAGTCGCGCGACGACAAGGCGCTGCCCGCCCTGGAGGCGGCCCTGGCGCGCGAGACCGATTCGGCTGTGAAGCAGGCCTTCCTCGAGGCGCGCGCCGCCATCATCCTGGCCAAGGGCGGCAGCGACGACGCGATCCTGCCGGCGATCGAGACCGTCGCCGCCCGTGGCGACCAGGAGGCGCGGGCGCTGCTGTCCGGCATCCCGAACCCGTCCCCCGCCGTCGCCGCCGCGGTCGCGGCCGCGATCGGCCACATCGACACCCGGCTTATGATCTGGAACGGAGTGCAGAGCCTGTATTACGGGCTCAGCCTCGGCTCGGTGCTGCTGATCGCCGCCATCGGCCTCGCCATCACCTTCGGCGTGATGGGCGTGATCAACATGGCGCATGGCGAGATCGTCATGCTCGGCGCCTACACCACCTTCCTGGTGCAGGAGGCGTTCCGCACCTATGCGCCGAACCTGTTCGACTATTCCCTGGCGGTGGCGCTGCCGCTGGCCTTCCTGGTCGCGGGGCTGGCCGGTGTCGCCATCGAGCGCACCATCATCCGCTTCCTTTACGGCCGGCCGCTGGAGACGCTGCTGGCCACCTTCGGCCTGTCGCTGATCCTGCAGCAGGCGGTGCGCACCGTCTTCGGCCCGTCGAACCGCGAGGTCGGCAACCCGGCCTGGATGTCCGGCGCCTTCGATCTCGGCGGCCTGAACCTGACCTGGAACCGGCTCTGGATCATCGTCTTTGCGCTGCTGGTCTTCGCCGCGCTGATGCTGGTGCTGCGCTACACCGCGCTGGGCCTGCAGATGCGGGCGGTGACGCAGAACCGGCGCATGGCCGCGGCGATGGGCATCCGCACCGGCCGGGTCGACATGCTGACCTTCGGCATCGGCTCCGGCGTCGCCGGCATCGCCGGGGTGGCGCTCAGCCAGATCGACAATGTCAGCCCCAATCTCGGCCAGGGCTACATCATCGACAGCTTCATGGTCGTGGTGTTCGGCGGCGTCGGCAACCTGTGGGGCACGCTGGTGGGCGCGCTGACGCTCGGTGTCGCCAACAAGCTGCTGGAGCCCTTCGCCGGCGCCGTGCTGGGCAAGATCGCCATCCTGGTCGGGATCATCCTGTTCATTCAGCGCAAGCCGCGCGGGCTGTTCCCGCTGAAGGGACGGGCGGTGGAATCATGATCACGGCCCGTCTCCTCCGCGCCTCCGGCGGCCCGGCCTTCGCCCTCGGCCTCGTCGCCGTGGCGGTGCTGGTGCTGCTGGCCAACCTGGCGCTGCCGCCGGAGTCGCCGTTCTACGTGCCCGGCTATGCCGTCAGCCTGATGGGCAAGTATCTGTGCTACGCGCTGCTGGCGCTGGCGATCGACCTGGTCTGGGGCTATGTCGGCATCCTCAGCCTGGGCCACGGCGCCTTCTTCGCCCTCGGCGGCTACGCCATGGGCATGTATCTGATGCGCCAGATCGGCCCGCGCGGCACCTATGGCAACCCGGTGCTGCCGGACTTCATGGTGTTCCTGAACTGGCCGCAGCTGCCCTGGTACTGGCTCGGCTTCGACCAGTTCTGGTTCGCGGCGCTGATTGTGCTGCTGGTGCCGGGCGCGCTGGCCTTCGTGTTCGGCTGGTTCGCCTTCCGCAGCCGCGTCTCCGGCGTCTATCTGTCGATCATCACCCAGGCGATGACCTATGCCCTGCTGCTGGCCTTCTTCCGCAACGACATGGGCTTCGGCGGCAACAACGGCCTGACCGACTTCAAGGACTTGCTCGGCTTCAGCCTGCAGGCGGATGCGACCCGCGCCGGGCTGTTCCTGGCCAGCGCCGTCGCCCTGGCCGCCGCCTTCCTGATGTGCCGGGCGATCACCCGGTCGCGCTTCGGCAAAGTGATGATCGCGATCCGCGACGCCGAAAGCCGCACCCGCTTCCTCGGCTACCGGGTCGAATCCTACAAGCTGGTGGTGTTCACCCTGTCGGCGATGATGGCCGGCGTGGCCGGGGCCCTCTACGTGCCGCAGGTCGGCATCATCAACCCGGGCGAATTCGCCCCGGCCAATTCGATCGAGGCGGTGATCTGGGTCGCGGTCGGCGGCCGCGGCACGCTGATCGGGCCGATCATCGGTGCCGTCACGGTCAATCTCGGCAAGACCGTCTTCACCAACCTGCTGCCCGAGTTCTGGCTGTTCGCCCTGGGCGGGCTGTTCATCCTGGTGACGCTGGTGCTGCCCAAGGGCATCGTCGGCGCGGTTCAGGCGGCCTTCCGGTCCTGGCGAGCCCGCCCCACCCGCCGCGCGGCTGAGGTGGCGACGGAGTCGCCGCGATGACCGCGCTGGATACACAGGCCGCCACCCAGGCGCTGCTCTATCTCGACGGCGTTACCGTCACCTTCAGCGGCTTCCGGGCGCTCAACGCCCTGTCGCTGGTGATCGAGCCGGGCGAGATGCGGGCGATCATCGGCCCGAACGGGGCCGGCAAGACCACGATGATGGATGTCATCACCGGCAAGACCCGGCCGGACCAGGGCGAGGCGCTGTTCCGCGGCACCTACGACCTGACCCGGCTGGACGAGACGGCGATCGCGGGCCTCGGCATCGGACGCAAGTTCCAGAAGCCGACGGTGTTCGACAGTCACACGGTCGGGGACAACCTCCTCCTCGCCCTGGCCGGCCCGCGATCGCCGACCAACCTGCTGTTCGGCCGGCCGCGCGCCGACACGGCGGAGCGGATCGACGAGATCCTGGAAACGACCAAGCTGACGGCGCATCGCGACCGGCTGGCCGGGGCGCTGTCGCACGGCCAGAAGCAGTGGCTGGAGATCGGCATGCTGCTGGCGCAGGAGCCGGCGCTGTTGCTGGTGGACGAGCCGGTGGCCGGCATGACCGACGCCGAGACCGAGGAGACGGCGATCCTGCTGCGCGAGATCAACAAGACCCGGTCGGTGGTGGTGGTGGAGCACGACATGCATTTCGTCCGCGCCCTCGACGTCAAGGTGACGGTGCTGCATGAAGGCTCGGTGCTGGCCGAAGGCCCGCTCGACGCGGTCAGCGCCGATCCGCGCGTCATCGACGTCTATCTGGGGCGCTGAGCATGCTCGCCGTCGAAGGCATCGATCTGTTCTACGGCGCCGCCCAGGCACTGCGACGGGTCTCGCTCGGCGTCGGCAAGGGCGAGGTGACCTGCCTGCTCGGCCGCAACGGTGTCGGCAAGACCAGCACGCTGCGCGCCATCGTCGGCCAGCAGCCGGTGGCGGCCGGCAAGGTCCTGTGGGAAGGCGAGGACATCACCCGGCTGCCGACGGCGGAGCGGGCTCGGCGCGGCATCGCCTTCGTGCCGCAGGGGCGCGAGATCTTCCCGCTGCTGACGGTGAAGGAGAATCTGGAGACCGGCTTCGCCGTGCTGCCGCGGCGCGAGCGACGGGTGCCGGAGGAGATCTTCGAGCTGTTCCCGGTGCTGAAGTCGATGCTGGGCCGGCGCGGCGGTGACCTGTCGGGCGGGCAGCAGCAGCAGCTGGCCATCGGCCGGGCGCTGGTGACCCGGCCGCGCCTCTTGATCCTGGACGAGCCGACCGAGGGCATCCAGCCCTCGATCATCAAGGACATCGGCCGCGTCATCGCGATGTTGCGCGACCGCGGCACCATGGCGATCCTGCTGGTCGAGCAGTATTTCGATTTCGCCCATGCTCTGGGCCAGCGCCTCGTCGTGCTGGATCGCGGCGAGGTGGTGGTGGACGGGGACAAGACCGCGCTCGATGAAGACAGCGTCCGTCGTCACCTTACGGTCTGAGCCGCCGGCCCTCGCGGAGCCGACGGTCCTGCCCGTGCCGCTGGCGCGCGCCCGCGGCCGGCTCGACCTCGGCTTCAAGCGGCGCGGGGCCGAGACCGTGCTCGACGCCCTGTTCCAGGAAGGCTGCGCCAAGGCGCGCTTCCCGCGCCGCGAGGCCGGGGCCTTCGCCGGCGCCGTGCTGCTGAACACGGCGGGCGGGCTGACCGGCGGCGACCGGCTGAGCCAGGCCATCCGCTGGGGCGAGGGCACGGCGGCGACCGTGGCGGGCCAGGCGGCGGAGCGGATCTACCGCTCGCTCGGCGATGCGGCGCGGATCGAGACCCGGCTGGCGGTCGAGCCCGGCGCCACGGCGGAATGGCTGCCGCAGGAGACCATCCTGTTCGACCGCGCCCGGCTCGACCGCGACCTGCAGGTCGAGCTGCGTGGCGATGCGCGCTTCCTCGGGGTCGAGGCGATCGTGTTCGGCCGCGCGGCGATGGGCGAGGTGGTGCGGCACGGCGTCCTGCGCGATGCTTGGCGCATCCGGCGCGACGGCCGGCTGGTCTACGCCGATGCGCTGGCGGTGGACGGCGACCCGGCGGCGGCGCTGGACCGGCCGGGCCTCGGCCGCGGCGCCCGGGCGGTGGCGACGCTGCTCTTCGCCGCGCCTGATGCGCAGGCGTTGATCGACCCGTTGCGCGCAGCGCTGGCCGGGGCGCAGGGCCTTGCCGGCGCCAGCGCCTGGAACGGGCTGCTGGTTGCCCGCTTCGCCGCACCGGATGGTGCCGTGCTGCGGCGCGATTTGATCTCGGCGCTCGGAATCCTGCGGGCCGGACGCCCGCTGCCGCGCGTCTGGCAATGTTGAAGACGCACTGGGAGGAGTCTCCGTGAACCTGACCCCGCGGGAGAAGGACAAGCTGCTGATCGCCATGGCCGCGATGGTGGCGCGCCGGCGGCTGGAGCGCGGCGTGAAGCTGAACTATCCGGAGGCGGTGGCGCTGATCTCCGACTTCGTCACCGAAGGCGCCCGTGACGGCCGCTCGGTGGCCGCGCTGATGGCGGCGGGCGCGTCGGTGCTGACCCGCGACCAGGTGATGGAGGGCGTGGCCGAGATGATCCACGACGTCCAGGTCGAGGCCACCTTCCCCGACGGCACCAAGCTGGTGACCGTCCATGAGCCGATCAGGTGAGGAGGGGCGCATGATCCCGGGCGAACTCATTCCGGCGCAGGGCACGATCGAGCTGAACGCCGGGCGCGACAGCATCGTCCTGACCGTGGCCAACACCGGCGACCGGCCGGTCCAGGTCGGCAGCCACTACCACTTCTTCGAGACCAACCCCGCCCTGTCCTTCGATCGGGCGGCGGCGCGAGGGCGGCGGCTGGATATCCCGGCCGGCACCGCGGTGCGGTTCGAGCCGGGGCAGAGCCGCGAGGTGCGCCTGGTCGCCCTGGCCGGCGCCCGGGTCGCGACCGGCTTCCGCCAGGCGGTCATGGGGCCGCTCGATCCGGTCCAGGGCTGAGGAGGCCGAGAATGCCCGTTTCCATCTCCCGCGCCGCCTATGCCCACATGTTCGGGCCGACCACCGGCGACCGGCTGCGCCTGGCCGACACCGAGCTGTTCATCGAGATCGAGCGCGACCACACGATCTATGGCGAGGAGGTCAAGTTCGGCGGCGGCAAGGTGATCCGCGACGGCATGGGGCAGAGCCAGGTCACGCGGGCCCAAGGCGCCGCCGACACGGTGATCACCAACGCCGTGATCCTCGACCACTGGGGTATCGTGAAGGCCGATGTGGCGATCCGCGACGGCCGCATCGCCGCCATCGGCAAGGCCGGCAACCCGGACATCCAGCCGGGCGTCGACATCGTCATCGGCCCGGGCACCGAGATCATTGCCGGCGAAGGCAAGATCCTGACCGCCGGCGGCATCGACTGCCACATCCACTTCATCTGCCCGCAGCAGGTGGAGGAGGCGATCGCCAGCGGCGTCACCACCCTGGTCGGCGGCGGCACCGGCCCATCGACCGGCACCAAGGCCACCACCTGCACCCCCGGCCCCTGGCACATCGCCCGCATGCTGCAGGCGGCGGAGGGGCTGCCGGTCAACATCGCCATCTCCGGCAAGGGCAATGCCAGCCGGCCGGACGCGCTGATCGAGCAGATCCGTGCCGGCGCCTCCTCGCTCAAGCTGCACGAGGACTGGGGCACCACCCCGGCCGCGATCGACTGCTGCCTCGGCGTCGCCGACGCGATGGACATCCAGGTGATGATCCACACCGACACGCTGAACGAGAGCGGCTTCGTCGAGGACACCATCGCCGCCTTCAAGGGCCGCACCATCCACGCCTTCCACACCGAAGGCGCCGGCGGCGGCCACGCACCGGACATCATCCGGGTGGCAGGGCTGGCCAACGTCATCCCGTCCTCGACCAACCCGACCCGGCCCTTCACCGTCAACACGCTCGACGAGCATCTCGACATGCTGATGGTGTGCCATCACCTCGATGCCGGGATCCCGGAGGACGTGGCCTTCGCCGAAAGCCGGATCCGGCGCGAGACGATCGCGGCCGAGGACATCCTGCACGACCTCGGCGCGTTCTCGATCATCTCCTCCGACAGCCAGGCGATGGGGCGGATCGGCGAGGTGATCCTGCGCACCTGGCAGACCGCGCACAAGATGAAGGTCCAGCGCGGCCGGCTGGCGCAGGAGACCGGCGAGAACGACAACGTCCGGGTCAAGCGCTACGTCGCCAAATACACCATCAACCCGGCGATCGTGCAGGGCCTGTCGCGCCATGTCGGGTCGGTGGAGGTGGGCAAGCTGGCCGACTTGGTGCTGTGGGACCCGGCCTTCTTCGGGGTGAAGCCGGAGCTGGTGCTGAAGGCCGGCACCATCTCGATGGCGCTGATGGGCGACCCCAACGCCTCGATCCCGACGCCGCAGCCGGTGCATTACCGCCCGATGTTCGGCGGCTTCGGCCGGGCGATGCAGGCCTCGGCCATCACCTTTGTGTCGAAGGCGGCGCTGGAAGACGGCATCGGCGAGCGGCTGGGCCTGGCCCGCCAGGTGGTGGCGGTCGAAGGCACGCGCGGCATCGGCAAGGCCGACATGATCCACAATTCGGCGACCCCGGCGATCGAGGTCGACCCCGAGACCTACGAGGTGCGCGCCGATGGCGAGCTCCTGACCTGCGAACCGGCCTCGGTGCTGCCGCTGGCGCAGCGGTACTTTTTGTTCTGAGATGGCTGTGACCTTAATCGAGACCGAGCCCACCCCCTCCCCCGAAACCGCTCCGCGGTTTCGACCTCTCCCCAAGGAGAGGTGTGTGGCTGCGCTTCCCTTTCCCTCTCCTCGGGGAGAGGGAGGGACCCGCGCGCGAAGCGCGTGGGAGGGTGAGGGGGCGGGCTCGGTGTCGATCGTGGCCGGAGGCCGGCCATGAAGCGCTTCACCGCCGTCGTCCCGGCCGGCCGCTTCGATCCGGCCGCCGTCTCCGACCGTGTCGTGCTGGACTACGATTCCCGCCACCGCCGCCGCATCGTCCTCTATGGCGAGGCCGGGACCGTGGTGCTGCTCGACCTGTCCGAGGCGGCGCATCTGCGCCACGGCGACGCGCTCAAGGGCGAGGAGGGCGGCCTGGTCCTGGTCGCGGCGGCGCCGGAGCGGCTGGTCGAGATCCGGGCCGGCAGCCAGGCGGATCTCATCCGCATCGCCTGGCATCTCGGCAACCGGCATCTGCCGACCCAACTGCTGCCCGACGCGCTGCGCATCCGCACCGACCATGTGATCGAGGAGATGGTGCGCGGCCTCGGCGGCACGGTCACGGCCGTCGAGGCGCCCTTCGACCCCGAAGGCGGCGCCTATGGCCATGGCGCCGTGCAGGGGCATTCCCATGGTTGATAGGCCCGGGTCTGACGCGGCGCTGTACCGGCTGATGGCCTGGCTGTCGCCGTCCTATCCGGTCGGCGCCTTCAGCCATTCCAGCGGCCTGGAATGGGCGAACGAGGCCGGCTGGGTCACCGACCGGCCGGGCCTGATCGCCTGGATCGAGGATGCGCTGGCGCACGGCGCCGGCTGGAACGATGCCGTGCTGTTCACCCACGCCCACCGCGCCGCCGCGTCCGGCGACGACGACCGGCTGGCCGAGGTCGCCGACCTCGCCGCGGCGCTGTCCGCGTCGCGCGAGCGGCAGGTCGAGACCCTGGCCCAGGGCACCGCCTTCCTGACCATCTCCCGCGCCGCCTGGCCGGTGCCGGGGCTGGAGCGGCTGGCCGCGCATGTGGGCGAGACCGTCGCCTATCCGGTCGCGGTCGCCGCCTGCGCCGCCGGCCATGGCATCGCGCTGGCGCCGTCGCTGACCGCCTTCCTGCACGCCGTCGCCGCCAACCTGGTGTCGGCGGCGCAGCGGCTGGTGCCGCTGGGCCAGACCGACGGCCAGCGCGCCATCGCCGCGCTGATGCGGGCGGTGGCGGAGACGGCGGCCCGGGCCGCTTCCCTGCCGGACGGCGACCCCTTCAGCCAATGCGGCGGCCTGGCCGTCGCCGCCGACATCGCATCGATGCAGCACGAGACCCAGTACACGAGGTTGTTCCGCACATGACCCGCACCCAGAACGGCCCCCTGCGCGTCGGCATCGGCGGCCCCGTCGGCTCCGGCAAGACGGCGCTGATGGACGCGCTCTGCAAGGCGTTCCGCGACCGCTACGACATCGCGGCCATCACCAACGACATCTACACCAAGGAGGATGCGGAGTTCCTGAACCGCGCCGGGTCGCTCTCCTCCGACCGCATCCTGGGGGTGGAGACGGGCGGCTGCCCGCACACCGCGATCCGCGAGGACGCCTCGATCAACCTGGCGGCGGTGGCGGAGATGCGGCGCCGCTTCCCGGGCCTCGACCTGGTGCTGATCGAATCCGGCGGCGACAACCTGGCCGCCACCTTCAGCCCGGAGCTGGCGGACCTGACCATCTACGTCATCGACGTCTCGGCCGGCGACAAGATCCCGCGCAAGGGCGGGCCGGGCATCACCCGGTCCGACCTGCTGGTGATCAACAAGACCGACCTGGCGCCCTTGGTCGGCGCCTCGCTCGAGGTGATGGACCGGGATTCCCGCAAGATGCGCGGCGACCGCCCCTTCGTCTTCGCCCGGGTGCGCAGCGGCGACGGCGTGGCCGAGATCGCCGCGTTCATCGAGAGGGCGGGGGGACTGGCTCCGCACTGATGTGAGAAAGGCGGGGCCGGCGCCGGTCTCTACCTCACCACCGCCTTCAGCGCCTGCAGCCAGACCAGGACGGCGGCGGCGCGGGCGAGGGCGGCGACCTCCTCCAGCTTCCTGCCGGCGGCGATCGCGGCGCCGGCCAGCTTGTGGATCAGCATCGTGCCGGCGATGCCGCGGCGGCGCGCCGGCTCGACCGTGCCGCGCAGCGCCACGTCGTCGGCCACCACCACGATCTCGACCGGGATGCCCTCCTCCTGCGCCAGCTCGGCGGCCAGGCCGAAGTTCAGCCGGTCGCCGGTGTAGTTCTTGACCACCAGCACCGCGCCCAGCGGGCCGGCGGCGGCGCGGATGCCGGCCAGCACGGCGTCGACGCTGGGCGAGGTGAAGACGTCGCCGGCGACGGCGCCGGCCAGCATGCCGGGGCCGACATAGCCGGCATGGGCCGGCTCGTGCCCGCTGCCGCCGCCGGACAGAAGGGCGATCGGGCGCGAGGCCGGCACCGGCAGGTCGGCGCGGACCACCACGGCCTCCTCCTCCAGCAGGGCCAGGCCGGAATGCAGGTCGACGAACCCTTCCAGCATCTCGCGCAAGACATGGCGCGGATTGTTGATCAGCTTCTTCACGTCATGGCCCTCGGTCGGGAGAGTCGGGATCGGGGGAGGAACGGATCAGCCTTCGTTTCGTTGCCAGACCTCGGCCAGGCCCGGCTCGGCGCGCAGCCGCCCGGCGATCGCCGACAGCTTCGGGCATTCGGCGGCGAACCACTCGCTGCGCGGCCGCCAGTGGTTCATCACCGCGACGTAGACGTCGATGGCGGAGCGGGTGCCGCCCAGGAACCAGGGGGTGCCGGCCGCCGCCTCCATCTGCCGCCACAGCACCTTGCGGTGCTCGTCGGTCGCATGTCGCAGCTCGGCCTTGGCCTGGTCGCCGGTGACCCAGCGGCCGGGATCGTCGCCATAGGCCCAGGTCGGGTACAGCGCGGCGACGATGAACACCAGGCGGCGCAGGAAGGCGGGCCGGTCCGGATGGTCGGGCGGCGGGGCCAGGCCGGCGTCCGGCGCGACATCGGCGAGATGCAGGGTGATCGCCCCGCTCTCGGTCATCACCGTGCCGTCGGGCAGCACCAGCACCGGCACCTGGGTCAGCGGGTTCAGGCGCTGCAGCATCTCCCGGTCGGCCGGGCTGTCGTAGACGTCGACCGACTTGACCGCATAGGGCACGCCGGCGAGGGTCAGCATGATCTCGCTGAGCGTCGAGCCGCTGCCGGGCGTGGCGTAGAGCGTGTACATCGGTCCTCCCCTTCGTCGCGCCCCGCACTCCTAACACGGCGCGGCGGCGCGCGATACGAAGCCTGAACGGGGGTTGCAGCGCGCGGTCCGGGCCTGCTCATATGCCGTCACGAAACTGTAACAAACGGAGGCTTCGGATGATGCGATTCGGATGGGCTTCGGCCCTGGCGATGATGGCGGCGGCGGGCGCGGCCCAGGCGCAGCAGGGCCCCGGCCCGGACGACAACCTCAACGCGGTGCTGTGGGACCAGACCTCGGTCGAGGCGCAGGCCAATGCGATCGGCGCCTATGCCCTGGCCCGCATCCGGCTGGACGAGGCGCTGGCCGACCCGTCCCGCACCGCGGCACCGGCGGAGCAGACCGGCGATTTCAAGAATTTCCCGCCGGCGGTGGTGCTGGACGTCGACGACACGCTCCTGAACACCTCGCCCTACCAGGCCCGCAACGTGGTCGAGGGCTCGGGCTTCAACCCGAAGACCTGGACGACCTACGTCAACGCCAAGATCGACACCGCGATCCCCGGCGCGGTCGAGTTCACGCAATACGCCGCGTCCAAGGGCGTGAAGGTGTTCTACGTCACCAATCGCACCAAGGAGGAGGAAGGGCCGACGGTCGAGCACATGAAGGCGCTCGGCTTCCCGATGGGCGACAATGTCGACACCTTCCTCAGCGCCAAGGAGCAGCCGGACTGGGGCTCGGCCAAGGGCACGCGCCGCGCCGTGATCGCCAAGGATTACAGGATCCTGCTGCTGGTCGGCGACAATTTCGGCGATTTCAGCGACGCCTACAAAGGCACGCTGGAGGAGCGGCAGACGGCCTTCGAGGCGGCCAAGGACCATTGGGGCCGCGACTGGATCGCGATCGCCAACCCGACCTACGGCTCGTTCGAATCGGCGCCGTACAAGGGCGACTACAAGCTGCCGGCGGCGGATCAGCGCAAGCTGAAGATTGAGGCGCTGACGCCCTGGAACGGGCAGTAGCCGTGTCCCCGGGGCCGCGGCGGATCAGAACCCGCTGCGGCCCTGGAACGGCTGGCCGGTGAACAGCGAGACCAGATGCGCCAGCATCAGGATCACCACCAGCGCCGCCACCATCATCACCGGGATCACCGGGAACAGCCGCACCTCGCCCGGCGGTGGGCGGCGCCGGTCCATCACCAGCATGGCCGCGACCACCGCCAGGGCGGCGGCGAGGATGATCGAGGTGTTGGTCAGGTCGAGCTGCATCGTGGCACCGCGGTAGCATTCCCGTGGTCTCGACGGAAGACAGGGTTGCATCCGCGGCCGCGATTGCCGATATCGGCGCGGGCGGAGAGAGGGCCGGGACGATGAAGCGCTTCTACAAGACGGTGGGTGTGGTGCCGGCCGGCGACGGGTTCGGCGTCGTCCTCGACGGCAAGCCGATCAAGAGCCCGGCCAAGGCCGATCTCGTCCTGCCCAGCCGCGCCTTGGCCGAGGCGGTGGCGGCGGAATGGGACGCGCAGGCCGACAAGGTGGTGCCTTCGGCCATGCCGCTGATGCAGCTGGCGGCGACGGCGATCGACAAGGTCGCGCCGAATCGCGATCTGATCATCGACACCATCGCCCCCTATGGCGGCAGCGACCTGCTGTGCTACCGGGCCGAGGCGCCGACGGCGCTGGCCGAGCGGCAGGCCGCCGCCTGGCAGCCGCTGCTCGACTGGGCGATGACCGCGCATGACGCGCCGCTGACCGCGACCTCCGGCATCCTCCACCAGGCCCAGCCGGACGCCAGTCTCGCGGCGCTGCGCGCGGCGGTGGCGGCGCAGGACGACTGGCGGCTGACGGCGCTGCACCAGGCGACGGCGCTGACCGGATCGCTGGTGCTCGGCCTGGCGCTGCTGGCCGGCCGGATCGACGCCGACGAGGCCTTCGAGCTGGCCGAGCTCGACGCCAGCTTCCAGATCGAGCGCTGGGGCGAGGAAGCCGAGGCCACGGACCGGCGCGCGGCGCTCCGGGCCGAGCTGCAGGCGGCGGCCCGATTGGTCGAACTGGCGGCGGGCTGACTGGAGGCTCCGGCCGGGCGACCTATCTGAAGGGCTGAGGCCCGGCGCACGGCAAGCGAGGAGCGACACGATGACCAGCGACGCCAAGCGACCCATGATCGCCCGGATCTGGCGCGGCCACACCCGGCCCGAGCGGGCCGACGAATACGAGGCCTACAATTACGAGGTCGGGATCAAGCCGCTGATCGAGAAGGCGCTGGGGGTGCAGACCCTCCGCGAGGACCGCGAGGCCTATTCCGAATTCATGACGATCTCCTACTGGGAGAGCGTCGAGGCGATGGCGAGCTTCACCGGCGGCGACCCGACCCGGATCCACCATCTCGACCGCGACCCGGAGTTCCTGATCGAGCTGCCGGACCGGGTCCAGGTCCTGGAGATCCGCGCCGCGCATGGCGACATCGGCGGCGATCGCCGGTGACGCCGGGGCTCACCCCGCCTTCTTCAGCCGCGTCTCCACCAGCCGCGACCACAGCGTGGCGCCGACCGGCAGGATCTCGTCGTTGAAGTCGTAATGCGGGTTGTGCACCGGCACGCTGCCGCGGCCGTTGCCGATGAACAGGAAGGCGCCCGGCTTCTCGGCCAGCATGTAGGCGAAATCCTCCGACGCCATGACGATGGTGCCGTTGCTGTCGACCGCGTCGGCGCCCAGCGCGTCCGCCGCGGCCTCGGCGACCCAGGCCGTCTCGGCGGCGTCGTTGATCACAGGGATCACCTTGATCTGCACCTTCGACTCGGCCCGGCCGCCGAAGGCGGCGGCGACGTCGCGGGCGATCGCCTCGATCCGCACCTTCAGCGCCTCCAGCACCTCCATCCGCAGCGCCCGGAAGGTGCCGCGCAGCACGGCGGTGTCGGGGATCACGTTGTAGGCGTCGCCGGCATGGATCTGGGTGACGCTGACCACCGCGGAATCGAGGGCGGCGACGTTGCGGGCGACCACGCTCTGCAGCGCCGTCACCACATGCGCCGCGATCAGCACCGGGTCGATGCCGGTCTCCGGCAGCGCGCCATGGGCGCCGCGGCCGGCGATCTCGATGTCGAAGATGCCGCCGCCGGACATCGTCGCGCCGGGGCGGACCATGACCCGGCCGGCATCCAGCGTGTGGAAATTGTGCATGCCGAACACGGCCTCGCAGGGGAACTGGTCGAACAGCCCGTCGGCGATCATCGCCTGCGCCCCGCCGCGGCCCTCCTCGGCCGGCTGGAAGATGAAATGCACCGTGCCGTCGAAGTTCCGCGTCGCCGCCAGGTAGCGGGCGGCGCCGAGCAGCATGGTGGTGTGGCCGTCATGGCCGCAGGCATGCATCGTGTTGGCGGTCTGCGACCGGTGGCCGAAGCCGTTCGCCTCCTGCATCGGCAGCGCGTCCATGTCGGCGCGCAGCGCGATCGCGCGCGGGTTGTTGCCGACCCGCAGCGTGCCGACCACGCCGGTGCGGCCGATCCCGGTCGCCACCTCGCAGCCGAAGGCGCGCAGCCGCTCCGCCACCAGGGCGCTGGTGCGGTGCTCCTCGAAGCCCAGCTCGGGATGGGCGTGGATGTCCCGACGCCATTCGGTCAACTCGTCGGCGAAGCCGGCGATCATCGGGTCGATCTTCATGGCGGGTCCTCGCGGGAACGTCAGACAATATCAGGACCCAAGGCCTACAGGCTGGCAAGCCCCGATCTCGCCCAGCCCTCAGCCTCGTGCTATTGCAGGCGGATGACGCTTTGCGGACATCCGCGGGGGGAGAATGCGTGAGATCCTTGAGGTGCTCGAGAAGAAGCGCGCGGCGGCGCGCCTCGGCGGCGGCAAGAAACGCGTCGAGGCCCAGCATGCCAAGGGCAAGCTGACGGCGCGCGAGCGGCTCGACGTCTTCCTCGACCCCGGCTCCTTCGAGGAATGGGACATGTTCGTCGAGCACCGCTCGCCGGATTTCGGCATGGCCGAGCAGAAGGTGCCGGGCGACGGTGTGGTCACCGGCTTCGGCACCGTCGACGGCAAGCTGGTCTTCGTCTTCAGCCAGGACTTCACGGTGTTCGGCGGCTCGCTGTCCGAGGCGCATGCCGAGAAGATCTGCAAGGTCATGGACCAGGCGATGAAGGTCGGCGCCCCGGTGATCGGCCTGAACGATTCGGGCGGCGCCCGGATCCAGGAGGGCGTGGCCTCGCTCGGCGGCTATGCCGAGGTGTTCCAGCGCAACGTCCTGGCCTCGGGCGTGGTGCCGCAGATCTCGCTGATCATGGGGCCCTGCGCCGGCGGCGCGGTCTATTCGCCGGCGATGACCGACTTCATCTTCATGGTGAAGGACAGCTCCTACATGTTCGTCACCGGCCCGGACGTGGTGAAGACGGTGACGCATGAGGTGGTGACGGCCGAGGATCTGGGCGGCGCCGTCACCCACACCGCCAAGTCGGGCGTCGCCGACCTGGCCTTCGAGGACGATGTCGAGGCGCTGCTGCGGCTGCGCGACTTCGTCGGCTTCCTGCCATCCTCGAACCGGTCGCCGGCGCCGATCCGCCCGACCGAGGACCCGGCCGACCGGCCGGAGATGTCGCTCGACACCCTGATCCCGGCCAATCCGAACAAGCCCTACGACATGAAGGAGCTGATCGGGAAGGTGGTGGACGAGGGCGACTTCTTCGAGCTGCAGCCGGCCTTCGCCGGCAACATCATCATCGGCATGGCGCGGATGCAGGGCCGCACCGTCGGCATCGTCGCCAACCAGCCGATGGTGCTGGCCGGCTGCCTGGACATCGATTCCAGCCGCAAGGCGGCGCGCTTCGTCCGCTTCTGCGACGCCTTCAACATCCCGATCGTCACCTTCGTCGACGTGCCGGGCTTCCTGCCCGGCACCAGCCAGGAGTTCGGCGGCATCATCAAGCACGGCGCCAAGCTGCTGTTCGCCTATGCCGAGGCGACGGTGCCGAAGGTCACGGTGATCACCCGCAAAGCCTATGGCGGGGCCTATGACGTGATGGCGTCGAAGCATCTGCGCGGCGACGTCAACTACGCCTGGCCGACGGCGGAGATCGCGGTGATGGGGCCGAAGGGCGCGGTCGAGATCATCTTCCGCGCCGACATCGGCGACGCCGAGAAGATCGCGGCGCGGACCGAGGAATACCGCCAGAAATTCGCC
Source organism: Inquilinus sp. CA228 (assembly GCF_052078665.1). Classification (NCBI taxonomy): domain Bacteria; kingdom Pseudomonadati; phylum Pseudomonadota; class Alphaproteobacteria; order Rhodospirillales; family Rhodospirillaceae; genus Inquilinus; species Inquilinus sp. CA228. Next base: position 27,863 of record NZ_JBQJIK010000078.1, read on the forward strand.
AACCCCTTCGTCGCCGCGGCGCGGGGCTATGTCGACGACGTGATCATGCCGCACAACACCCGACGGCGGATCTGCAAGGCCCTGGCGATGCTGGCCGACAAGAAGCTCGAGAACCCCTGGAAGAAGCACGACAACCTGCCGTTGTGACCCGGGGCACCTTTGCCACTCTCCTGCCATGCCAGGATGGTGCGATGGATCGACACCGGAGACCGGGATGACCGCGCGCTTCCGCACCCTGACGATGCTCCTGGCCGGCGCCCTGCTGCTGGCCGGCTGCGCCACCGAGGCCGGCTTCCGCAAGGGGCTGGACCAGCTGAAGGGCCAGCCGAAGGACCAATTGATCGTCCGCTACGGTCCGCCGATCTATGAGGGCCGGACCGAGGACGGGCGACGCTATGCCCAGTTCAACCTGTCCTGGGTGCAGACCGGCGGCGGCTACATCACCAGCCGGCCGCAGACCGCCTTCGTGCGCGGCACCTATCGCGACGACGACGGCGACAAGCGCCGCTACAGCGAGACGCGGACGGTCTTTGTCGACCAGTATGTGCCGCCCTATGCGGTCGACCGGCGCTGCCTGACCACCTTCTATTTCGACGCCGCCAGCCGGGTCGCCAGCTACGCCTATGCCGGCGACGGCTGCGTCGCGAAGGAGTAGGGGCGGTTCTTCACAGCAGCGGCCGCAGCGCCAGGTCGAGGCCGAGCAGCAGGAGGCCGAGGAAGAACCAGCGCCGGAACACCTCGGGCCGCACCCGCAGCCGCAGCCACTGCCCGGCGGCCATGCCCAGCAGCGCCGGGGCCAGCGCCAGCAGCGAGCTGCCGGCGGCGGCCAGCGGGAAGGCGCCGTCCCGCGCCAGCCCGGCGGCCAGCGCCAGGGTCGAGACGGTGAAGGACAGGCCCAGCGCCTGGATCAGGTCCTCCTTCTCCAGCCCCAGCGCCTGCAGGAACGGCACCGCCGGGATGACGAAGACCCCGGTGGCGGCGGTGACCAGGCCGGTGGCGGCGCCGACCGGGCCCGACCACCGGCGCTCCGCCCGGGCCGGCACCGAGAACCGCGGTCCGGCCAGGCCGATCGCGGCGTAGAGCACCAGGGCGGCGCCGAGGGCGATGGTGGCGGTTTCGGCGCCGGCGCTGGTCAGCAGGCCGGCCCCGGCCCAGGTGCCGAGGCAGATCCCGGCCATCATCGGCCACAGCCGGCGCAGCAGCCCGCCGAAGCGCGGCCCGGCGAAGAGCTGCCAGAGATTGGTCACCAGCGACGGCACCACCAGCAGCGCCGCCGCCTGGGCCGGCGCCATGGTCAAGCCGAGCAGCCCCATCGCCACCGTCGGCAGGCCGAGCCCGACCACGCCCTTGACGAAGCCGGCGAGCAGGAAGGTGAAGGCGACGAGGAGCAGCAGCGGGTCGGTCATGCACGGACCCTGCCCGCCGCCTGCCGGTTCCACAATGCGGGATCGGCGGAGCCAGCCTTCGGCCAGGACGAAAGCTAGCCTGCCCCGAAGACGACCTCGATGTCCTCGGCGGTGACGGTGATCAGGTCGTCCTCCGAGACCGAGGCGAGACGGCTCAGGCGGTTGGCCTGGGCGGAGATCGACGCCTCGAACAGGGTGCGCGCATCGCGCGCATTGGCGAAGGTCCGGCCGCGGTTCTCCCAGCGCCGGGTCAGGCCCAGCTTCAGCGGTTCGATCGCGTCGATGTCGACGTTGTAATGGGCATCGACCGCCAGCTTCAGGAAGATCTCCATCATCTCGTCCGCCGAATAGTCGGGGAAGTGGATGGTCCTGGCGAAGCGCGACCGCAGGCCAGGATTGGAGTCGAGGAAGGCCTCCATCCTGTCGCTGTAGCCGGCGACGATCACGACGAGGTCGTCGCGATGGTCCTCCATCGCCTTCAGCAGGGTCTCGATCGCCTCGCCGCCGAAGTCGACCTCGCCCTTGCCGGCGAGCGCATAGGCCTCGTCGATGAACAGGACGCCGCCGAGCGCGCGCTTGATGGCCTCCTGGGTCTTGATGGCCGTCTGGCCGACATAGCTGCCGACCAGCCCGGAACGGTCGACCTCGACGAGGTGCCCTTTCGACAGCAGCCCGAACTGCCGGTAGGCGCCGGCGACGATCCGCGCCACCGTGGTCTTGCCGGTCCCGGGATTGCCGGAGAAGACGAGATGGAAGCTCATCTCGGGGACGGGCAGCCCCTTCTGCTGGCGCAGCGAGAACACCTTGGCGAGGTTGGCGAGGGTCTCGACCTCCATCTTCACGCCGTCGAGGCCGATCAGCTTGTGCAGCCGCACCAGCGGGTCGTCTCCCGCCGGCTCGCGCCCGGCGTCATCGTCTTCCCCGATCCCCTGCGCCTCGATGACGTCGTCTGCGGCGCCCTCATCCTCAGCTGCGTCCGGCCCGAAATTCGTGACCGTCCTGAACACCCGGAAGGTCTCGAACCTCTGCACATTGTCGTGGTGGTCGTTCTCCATCTCGATCGCCTTGTCCCGCAGCCGGGAGGTGATCTGGGTCAGGTGCCTGTTTTCCGCCGGGCTCATGTCGGCATCCGCGGCGATGATGACGGTGCCCAGGCCGGTGATGAACTGCAGGATGCAATCCCGCTCGGCGACGTAGCCTCCCTTCCGGGTCCGATGCTGCGGGCCCGAGGACAGATAGACGGCGTGCTCCAGGGTCTTGATCATGCTCTCGACCTCGGAGGAATCGTCGTCCAATTCGCGGCGCAGGGCATTCATCTCCTGTCGCGACGACGTGCTGTCGATCATCTCGGCAATCAGCGCGTGCTCGGCGTCATTGATGGGGCCGTCCGCGCCCGCGACATAGACGCAGGCCCGAAGGGCGCCGTCCGCCAGGGCCTCGCCGGCGTCGTAGTCCAGCTTCAGGTCCGAGGAACACGCGCTCTGCAGCTTCACCATCGAGCGGTACATTCCGTTGGTGGAGTCCCGCAGCTCTCTCATGGCCTCATTCATCGTCAGCTCCCCCCTGCTGTGCCGGCCCCGCCGTGCTCGGATACATTCCCTGAGGTTGCGGTGATTCTCCAGGGGTGTCGCCCATCGGCCGGCGACAGAGCCGCATCATGCGGCTGGGCCGGGGATCGCGCCGCCTGCGGCTCGGGGAGGGCCCGCCATGCGCTTCGACCTGACCGATCTGCGCCTGTTCCTGCATGTCGCCGAGGCCGGCAGCATCACCGCCGGCGCCGAGCGGGCGGCCCTGGCCCTGGCCTCGGCCAGTGCCCGGATCCGCGGCATGGAGGCGGCGGCCGGGACGGCGCTGCTGCGGCGCGGCCGGCGCGGCGTGAACCCGACCCCGGCGGGTGAGGCGGTGCTGCACCATGCCCGGCTGGTGCTGCAGCAGATGGAGCGGATGCGCGGCGAGCTCGGCGACTACGCCCGCGGCCTCAAGGGCCATGTCCGCATCCTCGGCAACACCGCGGCGGTGACCGAGTTCCTGCCGGAGCCGCTGGCCGAATGGCTGGCCGCCCATCCCCGCATCGACATCGACCTGGAGGAACGGCCGAGCCACGCCATCGTCGAGGCGGTGGCGGCCGGGCTGGCCGATTTCGGCATCGTCGCGGACATGGCCGACGGGGGGGCGGCCGATGGCGGCGGGGGGCTGGAGCGCATCCCGTTCCGGATCGACCGGCTGGTGCTGGCGGTGCCGCGTGGCCATCCGCTGGCGGCCCGCCGCCGCATCGCCTTCGCCGAGGCGCTGGGCGAGGATTTCGTGGGCTTGAGCCCCGGCAGCGCGCTGCAGGACCATCTCGCCCGCCACGCCGCCCGGGCCGGGCGGCCGCTCAAGCTGCGGGTCCGGCTCGGCGGCTTCGATGCGGTGTGCCGGATGGTGGAGCAGGGCGTCGGCCTGGCGGTGGTGCCGGCGACGGCGGCAAGGCGCTGCCGCCGCAGCATGGCGATCCGGGCCGTGCCGCTGTCCGACCCCTGGGCGCTGCGCCGGCTGTCGATCTGCCTCCGGTCCCTCGACGCCCTGCCGGTTCATGCCAGGCGGCTGGTTGAGCATCTGGCGCAAGACGCTGCAGCAGGCCAATAATTGTGGGTTGGCGCTGCATGGGGGGAGCATCTTGCTGACGAGACTCAACGTTGCCGGGTTGGCGATCCTGTCGTTGCTGGCCGTCATGCTGGCCGGTTGCAGCCACAAGATGACGCAGCGCTTCGATCCGGCGGAGTATTCGGCATATTCCGGGTCGGGCGACGGCGCGATCCTGGGGCAGGGATTCCTGCGTGACCGTGGTGGCCGCATCGTCCCTTGTGCGCGTCAGCTGGTCCTCTTCACGCCCGCGACCGCATACACCCGCGAGTGGGCGATGTCACTCAGAAGCGGCTGGGATTCGGACAGTTCGGAGATCGCTCGCCTGCGAGACCGCGGCATTGGGCGAATGGCTGTATGCGACCGGGATGGCAGCTTCGCCGCAAAAAATCTCAAGCCGGGTCGCTGGATCGCTGCGATCATCGTGCTCTTCCCGGTGGGGTACTCGACTGTGGGCAGCGCCATTTGGGGCGAGGTCGATGTCCGGCCGGGCCTGCCCACCGAAATGATCCTGACAAAATAGGCACAGACGCCCCGCGACTGCGGCGCGGTGCCCTGGCTGACGCCATGACTGCGCTTGGTGCCGGCACGCCCTCACCGCTCCGGCAGCGGCAACCGCTCGGTCTCGTCCGGGATGGTGCCGAAGCGGCCCTCGCGCCAGTCCTCCTTGGCCTGCTCGATGCGCTCGCGGCTGCGGGCGACGAAGTTCCACCACAGCTTGCGCGGGCCGTCGAGCGGCTCGCCGCCGAACACCAGCAGGCGGGTCTCCTCCAGCGCCTCGACCTCGACCATGTCGCCGGGGCGCAGCACCAGCAGGCGCTGCGGCGGGAAGTTGTCACCGCCGATCCGGACCCGGCCGGAGACGACATAGACCGCCCGCTCCTCATGCTCGGCCGGCAGCGGCAGCACCGCCCCGGCCTGCAGCGCCACGTCGAGATACAGCGTCTCGGAGAAGGTGGCGACCGGCGAGCGGGCGCCATAGGCCGAGCCGACGATCAGCCGCACGGACTTGCCGGCATCCTCGATCACCGGCAGGTCGCCGACGCCGTGATGGACGAAGCTGGGCGCTACCTCCTCGTGAGCGGCGGGCAGGGCCACCCAGGTCTGCACCCCGAACAGGGTCGACCCGGTGGCGCGCAGGGCCGGCGGGGTGCGCTCGGAATGGGCGATGCCGCTGCCGGCGGTCATCCAGTTGACGTCGCCGGGGCGGATCAGTTGGCGCGTGCCCAGGCTGTCGCGATGGGTCTGCTCGCCGGCGAAGAGGTAGGTCACGGTGGCCAGGCCGATATGCGGGTGCGGCGGCACGTCGATGCCGTCGCCGGCGCCGAACAGGGTCGGGCCGAACTCGTCGACGAAGACGAAGGGGCCGACCGAGCGTTTCTGCATCGACGGCACGGCGCGCCGCACCTCGAAGCCGCCGATATCGGCGGTGCGCGGGATCACCACGGTCTCGATCAAGGGGCAGGGCGTCTCGCCGGTAACGGGATCGCGGGTCGGCTGCCAGCTCATGGACGTGACTCCTCCGCCCAGAACCGCCATGGACGGGCGCTCGGTTCGACCGTACCCTTCGCTCCGGCATGAGCCAAGGGGGACCGAAGATGGCCGAGACCACCCAGGACGCCGCGGCGGGGGCCGCCGGCGAGACCGTGATCTGGAAGATCCGCACCGCGCTGCGTGCGTCGTTTTACGTCTGGGTGATCGCCATCGTGCTGGCGGTGCTGCTGGGCATGATCGGCGGGCCGGTGCCGGCCGCGGCGCCGGTCATCCTGGCGGTCGTCTGGACCGCCTGGCGCTGGCTGACCAGCTACGAGCTGACCAGCGAGCGGCTGATCATCCGCTCCGGCCTGCTGGTGCGGAAGCGCGAGGAGATCGAGCTGTTCCGGGTGCGCGACTTCTCGCTGTCGCGGCCGCTGCAATGGCTGGTGCTGGGGCTGGGCACGATCGGGCTGACCACGCGCGACCAGTCGGCGCCGAACATCCTGATCGGCCCGATCGCCATGCCGGAGACCCGGCTGGACGAGCTGCGCCGGGCCACCGTGGCGCGGCAGAACCGGGTGCGGTTCCGCGAGGTCGAGGTGTCCTCGGCCGGCGACGAGCACCATGGCGGCCACGACGCCGGATCGCTGCCGGGGTAGGGAGGGCTTGTACCCCTTCCCTGTCATCCTCGGGCTTGACCCGAGGATCCAGAGGATGTCGACGCTCTCTGGATTGCCGGGTCAAGCCTGGCAATGACAGGAAGGAGGGAAGGCTAACAGCTTACTCGTCGTTGAACGGGCCGATCATCAGCGGCTCGAGCTTGAACCAGTTGCCGAGCTGGCTGTAGGTCAGCTTCACCGGCTTCAGGTCCCAGTACACCTCCGACCGGGTCGGGCCGATGCACGCCAGCTGGCCGGATTCGTTCTTCTCGCGGCGGCAGCCATCCTCGCTGTCGAGGTAGTAGATGCGGCCATAGAGGCCGGCCTGGTCCTGCTCCACCGTGCCGAAGAAGGCCTCGACGTCGGCGTCGTTGTTCTCGCCGCCGAAGAAGGCCTCTTCGGGCTTCACCACCGGCTCGTTGAAGCGCAGGTTGTAGTCGTAATAGCCGGTGTAGTTGCGGCTCTGCCCCTTGGCGTCGGTGAAGCTGCCCTCCTCCTCGACATAGCGGATCGAGCCGGTGACCTTGTCGGTGTAGGCTTGGTTGCCGATGGCGTATTGGAAGCTGATGCCGTTGTTGTCGGTCAGCCAGTTGCCGAGCTCATAGTCGTAGTCGAGATTGCCGGAGACCCGGGTCTGCGGCAGGAAGGAGAGCGGGCCTGGCGCCAGCACCAGCCCCTGGAAGGCCAGCGGGTCCGGGTTCTTGACCTGGATCGTCACCACCTTGCCGTTGACGGTGCGGGAATACAGCTTGTCCGCCGCCTGGGAGGCGCGGTTGATCTGCTCGCCCAGCTCCCACCAGCGGGTGACCTCGCGGCCCTGAATGACGCCGCCGAACTTGCCGGAGGATTGCTGGCCCTTGACGATGTCGAGCCGCAGATTGCCGGATTCGGGCTGGTAGCGCCCGCCCTCGTCGATCGGCGTCTCGCCGCGCAGGATCGCCACTTCCTTGGCGATCTGGCTCGGGTTCTGCGGGTTGTTGACGTCGATCCGCAGGCTGTAGGTGATGGTGTCCTCCGGCTTGCGCTGGGCCGAGCCGGCATAGGCCATCAGGTCCGCCACCGTCAGGGCCTCGATGGTGTAGACGTCGAGGCCGTTGGTGTTGCGGACGCTGCGCGAGTTGAAATCGATGGTCATGTGGCCGGTGACCTTGGCGCCGTCGGTCACGGTCTGCAGGCCGCGATTGGCGCTTTGGGCCCAGGCCGGCGTCGCCGCAAGCAGTGCGGCTACGGTCGCGACGCCCGCTGTCATGCGATGAGTCATGGTCTCCCCCTTCGAGTCTGCCGTGGGCGGGGCTGTCTCCGCCGGCTGCATTCTGGCACTGCATAATGGGGCAGGCGACTCGGGGCTTTTCCATGGCGAAGACGAGGCAGGGCGGCGGCGGGGCGCCTGGGTCAGGGGTGACGGTCCGGCCGATGCGCGGCGACTCGGCAGAGATCGCGGCGGTGGTGGCGCTGATTCGCGGCGCCTTCGCGGAGTATGACGGCCGGCTCGACCCGCCGCCCAGCGCGGTGCGCGAGACGGCGGAGAGTATCGCCGCGCTGCTGGGCCGCGAGCACGGGCTGGTGGCGGAGGCCGGTGGGGCGGCGGTCGGCTGCCTGTTCCTGCAGCGGCGCGAGGGCGGCGACATCTATGTCGGCCGGGTCGCGGTGGCCCGCGAGCATCGCCGCGGCGGCGTCGGCCGGGCGCTGATGGCGGCAGCCGAGGCCGAGGCGCGTCGGCTGGGCGGGGCGCGGCTGACCCTCGGCGTCCGCCTGGCGCTGGACAGCAACCGCCGCTTCTTCCGCTCGCTCGGCTTCACCGAGGGCGCGCTGCACGCCCATCCCGGCTACGACAGGCCGACCTGGGCCGAGATGACGAAGGCGATCGGATGAGGATGGTTGGTCCGATCTGCGGGTGCCTCCGGCCCTTTGTGGACATTCGTTCTGTCGTGATAGTTTGGGCCATGACCATCGTCGAACCCGAGCTCAGGCTTTCAGCGCAATGCGCCCTGCTCGGTGCGATCCACCCCGCGATCAGGCTAATCAAGATCAAGCGAGAGGGGCCGACGATCAGAATGACGATCGTGGCGGCTGAAGATCTCGGTGACGACGCTATCGATGCGCTGTCAGTCGCTGCCACAGAAATCGTTGCCGACTTTCCGATGTGCCAGATCGAAGAACAAGTGATCGTAAGCAGGGATGCCTTGCCCAAAGAGAATATCCTGGCTGAGGGCTGGGTCTACCAACGACTGGAGCACAGCATCCGCTAGCCGCCCCTGCGAACAATCGTCATTGGTCAGACCATCCGCCCGACGACCGTCTCACCCCCGAAAGCTGCGGCGGAACTCGCGCGGGGTCATCGCCTTCAGCGCCCGGAACTGGCGGTTGAAATTGGCGATGTTGGGGTAGCCGACCTCGTCCGCGACATGGGCGATCGGGCGGTCGCCGTTGATCAAGAGCGAGCAGGCCTGGCCGATGCGCAGCTGGGCCACGTAGCGCGACACCGTCAGCCGGGTGTGCCGGCGGAAGAAGCGGTGGAAGGCCGAGGGGCTGAGGCAGGCCAGGCCGGTCAGCGCCGCGATCGGGATCTCATCGCGGTAGTGGCCATGGATGTGGTTCAGCACCCGGTCGATCCGCGCCTGCTCCGGCGCCGCCACGGCGGCCCGCAGCGGCGCCGGTGCGGCCAGCGGCGCCCGGCCCTCGTCCCGCGCCAGGGCGGTCAGCACCTCGATCAGCCGCAGCAGGCGGCCGGCGGGGTCGAGCTCCGGCATCGCCTCGATCGCCGGCCGCACCGAAGCGGCGGCGCCGGCGGAGAAGGCCAGGCCGCGCCCGGCCTCGTCGAGGATGCGCCCGACCGGCCGCAGCTCGGCCAGCGACCCGACCAGCCGGGCCGCCCAGTCCGGCGAGAACCACATCACCAGGGCGATATGCGGCCGGGCCGGGTCGATCCGTTCGCGCGAGCACCAGGTGTGCGGCAGGTTCGGGCCGACCAGCACCAGGTCGCCGTCATCATACTGGCCGAGATGGTCGCCGACATGGCGCTGGCCGCGGCTGTTCAGGGTCAGCGTCAGCTCGAATTCCGGGTGGTAGTGCCATTCGAACGGGATGGCGTCGTCCAGCCGCCGGTTCAGCAGCGTCCAGGACGCATTCCCCGGCACCGTCACCTTCTCGAAGATCGGCTGCATGGCGAAAACTGATACGCCCAAAACTGATACGCAACAACGGCCCAGACGCCATCCGACGCGACTCTAGTATCAGTTTTCGGCAGGCGACGCCAACATGGCGGGCCCGGACGGCGGTACAGTTGCGGACATGGACGGCCGAACGCCGCCGCGCCGATCAAGGGAAACGCCGATGGACCGCTATCAGTACGGGGACAACCGGCCGGGCAACGCCTCGGTCTCCTACACCTACGACACCCAGCTCAAGGACATCGAGAAGACGCGGCCGCTGCGCGTCCTGTCCGAGGCCGACTGGAAGCACTGGATCACCTGGGGCTATGTCGTCGTCCCCGACGCCGTGCCGGCCGAGCATGTCCGCCGCACCCGCGACCTGCTGTGGGAGTTCCAGGAGATGGATCCGAAGGATCCGGAGAGTTGGGTCAAGCCGCAGCTGCGCGACCATGCGATGAAGGAGCTGAACAACAGCGGCATGGTCGAGATCTACAACCACCAGCTGCTGTGGGACAACCGCCAGCATCAGCGGATCTACGACGCCTTCGTCGACATCTGGGACACCGAGCGGCTGTGGGTCACCATCGACCGCGCCAACCTGAACCCGCCGAACCGCCAGGCCCGCGGCTTCAACGGTTTCATCCATTGGGACGCCGACACCTCGCTGACGCCGCTCCCGGTGAACTGCCAGGGCGTGCTGTCGCTGGTCGACACCGACCCGGAGATGGGCGGCTTCCAATGCGTGCCGGAGCTGTTCCGGACGCTGGAGACCTGGCGCGAGACCCAGCCGGCCGACCGCAACCCCTGGGCGCCGGACACCGCCGGCTTCGAGATCCGGAACGTCACCATGAAGGCGGGCGACCTCTTGATCTTCAACAGCCTGCTGGCGCATGGCATCCGGCCGAACCGGTCGCAGGACCGGGTGCGGATGGCGCAGTACATCTCGATGACCCCGGCCGACGAGGGCAATGCCCAGCTGCGCGACTGGCGCGTCCAGTCCTGGCGCGACCGCGAGCCGCCGCAGGGCTATGCCTTCCCCGGCGACCCGCGGGAATGGGAGAAGACCCGCTACCAGCGCGCGGCGCTGACCCCGCTCGGCGAGAGGCTGCTCGGCCTGGCCTCCTGGGACGAATAGGCCGGCGCGGCGCCCCGGCGCCGATCATGTCCCATTCGTAACTTGTCCGGGGCCGGGCGCGGCGCGAAGGTCCGGCCTCGGAGGTGCGCGATGGCGACCGACACGGCATCGAAGACTGGTGGAAACGCCCGGCGCTGGCTGCGCGGCGCCGGCGAACTGGCAGTGCTGCTGCTGGTGATCGCCGCCGGCAAGACCGCCATCGCCGAACCCTTCTATGTCCCCTCCGGTTCGATGGAGCCGACGCTGCAGATCGGCGACGAGCTGGTCGCCACCAAGTTCAGCTATGGCTACAGCGCCGCCTCCTTGCCCTTCGGCCTGACCGTGCCGGAGAGCGGCCGAGTGCTGGGCCGGATGCCGGAACGCGGCGACGTCGTCGTCTTCCGCTGGCCCGGCGACCCGTCGCAGACCTGGGTCAAGCGGGTGATCGGCCTGCCGGGCGACCGCATCGCGATGCGCGACGGGCGGCTGTGGATCAACGGCGCGCCGGTCGGGCTGCGGCCGGATGGCGAGGGCAGGGTGGAGCACGGCAACGGCGCGACCGCGCCCGCCATCCGCGCGATCGAGACCCTGCCGGGCGGGATCAGCCACCCGATCTTCAAGCTGTATGCCCGCGGGCCGCTGGACGAGATGGCGGAGATCACGGTGCCGCCCGGCGATCTCTTCGTCATGGGCGACAACCGCGACAATTCGGCCGACAGCCGCTTGCCGGTCACTGCCGGCGGCGTCGGCCTGCTGCCGGTCGGCGACCTGGTCGGCAAGGCCGAGCTTGTGGTCGCGTCCTGGGATCTCGGCCGCGCCTCGCAGCCGGTCTGGACCTGGCCCGCCGGCCTGCGGCTGGACCGCTTCCTGTCGGCGATCGAGTGAGAGGAATGGCCACGTGGTATGATGTCCTCATGCCGCGTGTTTGAGTCTCGACGGAGGTCGAGCGATGGTATCTGCCGAGAACCATGCCTTCAGCCTGCCGGTCGAGCGGTGGCTGCGCGAGCAAGTCGTCCCGATCGCCGTTGCGATGCAGGACGATCCAGGTCGGGCGCTTCCTCTGGCTCAGGTGTTTTTGGAAATCCATGCGATGCACACAAAGCGATCACGGACCCCGTGACGCATTGCGTGGTCGACTTATACCAGCGGCCCGAAACATGATCCGTCATGGCGAGCCCCGAAGGGGCGTGGCCATCCAGTGGCCCAATTCTTAGGACTAGGGGACCCTTGGATGGCCACGGCGCTGCGCGCCTCGCCATGACGGGGAAGGGGCCTAAGAGTCGATCTCAAAGGCCGCTGGTATTGCCCCAAAAACTGTCACGCCCGGTCTCACATGGGGAGTTTGGTGTCAAGCGGGTGAAGAGGCTACGGCATGGTGTGTCGCCCTGGTTGAGAGGATTAGGGAGTCCGGAAGGCAGGCCTGAGCCGTGTTGGGGAGACGCGGCCGGCGGTGCG